>JBFMEF010000150.1 GCA_040753495.1 Candidatus Zixiibacteriota bacterium | reverse complement strand
CCCAGACCAAAAAACGTCTCAACGAACTTCTGGTTGTGCACACCGGTCAGCCTATCGACAAAATTGAAAAAGATACCGACCGCAATTTCTTCATGTCTCCGCAGGAAGCGATTGATTACGGCATCATCGATAAGATTTACGAGTACAAACGAAAAGAGAAAAAATAGCCTGCCGGCAGTGGCGGCTCGAGGTAAAACGACGTGACCAAGAAGGACAAAAACAGTTCCGGCGGCGATGACGACAACAGTTATACCACCCAGCATCGCTGTAATTTCTGCGGTAAATCGGCCGCCAAAGTAAAACGTCTTTTCGCCGGCTATGAGGCTTTCATCTGCAACGAATGCGTGGCTCTCTGCCATGACATTCTGGTCACTTCGCCCGTTGAGGGAGATGAGCATGAAACATTCGAGCTTCCCCGGCCGCACGAGATAAAAGCGTTTCTTGACCAGTATGTAATCGGCCAGGAGATGACCAAGAAGAACGTTGCCGTGGCGGTTTACAATCATTATAAGCGGATTAACGCCCTCTCGGAGATACGTCGCGGCCGCCTGCCCGACAACTATGTGGAGCTGGAAAAATCAAATATCCTGCTCATCGGTCCCACCGGCACCGGCAAGACTCTTATCGCCCGCACGCTGGCGAAATTCCTCAAAGTTCCATTCAGTATCGCTGATGCCACGGTATTGACCGAAGCCGGCTATGTCGGCGAGGATGTCGAGAATATTCTGGTGCGGCTATATCAGGCTGCCAATTATAATCAGGCCCGCACCGAACGCGGAATAGTTTATATCGATGAAATCGATAAAATCGCCCGCACCTCCGGCAATCCCTCGATTACTCGTGATGTCTCCGGTGAAGGAGTCCAGCAGGGGCTTTTGAAGATACTCGAAGGGACCATCTCGAATATTCCTCCCAAGGGGGGACGGAAACATCCCGAGCAGGCGTTTGTCCCGATAGATACGACCAATATTCTTTTCATTTGCGGCGGCGCCTTTGAAGGGCTCGACAAAATAGTTGCCCGCCGGGTTGGGAAGAAACAGGTCGGGTTTGACGCCGAGAATCTCGAAATCAGCGAAAAATCGCGCGATATACTTGATTACGCCGAGCCATCCGACCTTCTCGAATTCGGGCTGATTCCGGAACTGATAGGACGTCTTCCGGTAGTTGCCCCCCTTCAGCCGCTCGACAAGAACGCCCTCTTTTCCATTTTAACCAACCCGCGCAATGCCCTGACCAAGCAGTACGCTCGTCTCTTTGAGATGGAGGGGATAAAGTTGACCTTTGAGACTGAGGCTCTCTGGGAGGCGGTTGCCATCGCCGAGAAAAAGAAAACCGGCGCCCGGGCCTTGCGGTCCATTTTTGAGAAGGCGATGCTTGATTTAATGTTTGAGCTTCCCTCGAAGGATGATATCGAAGAGGTCATTATTACTCCCGGCGTGATTAATCACACCGGCGCGCCGAAGTTTCTTCGCCGCTCGCAGCGGCAGACGGGGTAGGGTGGGGCATTCTGGTATCGAAGCCTTCATCGATTCGACATAATCACTTCCGCACCGAAGGATGATCTTCCCTTCCATTATGTGAGTATCACCGCAGTACTGACTTTTTGTTACTCAGAACAGGTAGTGAGAAATTGAGGCGCTCAGCTCAAGTTTGCTTAAATCATGATGATCTTCAGTCTGTTTTACTTCCTTCTCGTCTTCTTGGTATCTATATCCAACGGACGCTTTAAGTGTGGTGGGAATAGCCAGTCGATACTCCAGATTCAGACTCGGAGAGAGTGACCATCTGTGTGTAGTTGTATCCTTCCCCTCCGATAAATATCGGTATTGAAATGCCGTATGGAAAGAGAGAAGACTCCTTGAGTCAATTGTATATCCGAGTTCACTCGATGCCTGTACCGTGACATCTTCCACCAATGTCGGCCCATGGTTGGCACCAAACCATTCTGATCTAAAATACCCAGATGAGGCTCTGATTGCCATTTGCCACCGCAGGTCTAACGGCCGATGATATTCTGCATCAACAAATAATATTCCAGTTGATGATTCATCACTATTCTCAGACTTGTACTTTGACTCGTCGTAACGGGTTGCGATTGAATCCATTATACCAGTGGAACCACTATGATAGATTATAGTAGTGTCTATCGCCACTCTATCCTCCTTCCAGGTACTGCTTGATTTGGAATACGAACCCCATGTCCCAACCTGAACGCGCCAGCCGAAATACCTGGTCGAATTCGGGAAATACTGCCATACGTCTTGAATCAAGAGATAATCCATTGGCCTTTCACTGCTCGTTAGTCCTTCCCCTTTCAGAAAGGCGATTATCTCTTCTATCGATTCG
>JBFMEF010000149.1 GCA_040753495.1 Candidatus Zixiibacteriota bacterium | reverse complement strand
GCGAACCGCAGAAACCTTAAAATCCCCGTCATACTGACGACGCTTCTCCAACATCGTGAACACCTCCTTAAAATCAAATATACATCAGACCTTATTTCAGTGTCCACTCTTTCGGGGGAAGCTCAGTTCCGAATTCGAGATTTATCGAGAATGAGAAACCCGACAATTATTTAAAGACACCGGTGGCTCACCCAACGGGTGAGATCTTCCCGAACAGGCTCAAAATCACATCGGTACCACACCCAACCGGTGTGTCTTTTCAATCTAGCTGAAAATCCGCAACTATCAAAATCCTTAATTTCAGGATTGAACAGCGCCGTCAGGAACCCATTCCTGACGGATTTTCCATTTAATCACATCAACACATGGGTACCGCACCCGACCCGCCTCTATCGGGTGTTCTTCCAAATGAGCCTGAAAATCGAATCTTTTCACCCTCCCCCCTCAAAATGTGATACTCACCCCCAACTCTCTTCTCCCCCTCAGTCCGCCCACCTTTTCAATTTCCCCCTCTCTCCCCAACCTCTTCCCCCAAATCAATATCAAACCGCTATTGACAAGACGCCGGGGGGAATATATAGAGGAATTATTATGACCAAACTAAACCGCGAAACCAAAAACGCTTACAACCACCCTTGGTTTAAGCCCTTACAGGGAAAACGTGTCAAATTGTGCACCTTAATTCCCCCCTATCTCTCACCCCGTCAACCACTTGGGCGAAAACAGCCCCCCAAAAAAATTCCGTTTTTTTACGAATACGAAATGGCAACCCACTCCCCGCCAATGCCTAGAAAACTCCAGAGATTTTTTTCAGCCCCCACACCATAAAAAAACCCCCGCTCTCGCAGGGGTTCATATAAACATGGATAATAATAGTCTATTCTTCCTTCGACCGCTTTATCTCCTCCACCACCTTCTCCGTGATTTCCCGCGGCACCTCTTCATAGTGCGAGAACGACCTGGTATAGACCCCTTGTCCCGAGGTCATAGAGCGCAAGTCAACCGAGTAATTGTAGAGTTCAGCCTGAGGCACCGTGGCTTTAATCCGCTGGTATCGGCCATCCGGGTCCATTCCCATTATCCGTCCCCGTCGTCCCGAAAGATTACCCATAACGTCGCCGGTGAAATCATCAGGCACCAGCACTTCGACTATGTCAATCGGCTCCAGCAGCACCGGATTGCATTTGAGGAACCCCTCCTTAAAAGCCATCGAGGCCGCAATCTTAAATGCCATATCTGATGAGTCAACTTCATGGTAAGAGCCGTAGAATACGGCCACCTTGATATCGACCACCGGCGACCCGGAGAGCCCCCCCTCCAGCATCGCTTCCACCACCCCTTTTTCCACCGAGGGGATATATTTGCCGGGGATGACACCGCCGGTAATTTCATCCAAAAACTCAAATCCAGCCCCGCGTTTGTTCGGTTCCAGACGCAGATGAACATCACCATACTGCCCGCGCCCACCGGACTGCTTTTTGTATTTATGCTGAATTTCCACCTTGGTTTTGATCGTCTCGCGGTAAGGTATCCGCGGCTTGAACAGATCGACTTCCACCCCGAATTTGCGCTTAAGTTTTTCAATCAAGATTTCGGTATGGGTTGAACCCTGAGTAAACATCACCGTTTGACGAAGGGCCGGGTCAATCACCAGGCGGAAAGTCGGGTCTTCATCGCGAAGTTTCGACAGCCCGGTACCGAGCTTCTCTTCATCTCCCTTGGAGCGGGGCTTAACGCCGATATCCATTACCGGTTCCGGGAACTCTACTTTGGGCATCACGAAACGGAGCTCTTTGTCGCCGAGAGTGTCACCCATTTTGCTCGATTTCAGTTTGACGAAAGCGCCGATATCGCCGGCCACAACCGCTTCAATCTCCGAGCGCTCTTTGCCGCTGACGCTGTAAATCTGACCAATTCTTTCCGAGGAATTCTGGGTGTGATTATGAAGGTCCAGCCCCTGGTTGATTTTGCCGGATATTACTTTGAAAAGCGAAATCTCGCCGATATGCGCCTCGGCCAGAGATTTGAAAATATATGCCAGAGGCTTACCCGACGCCTCCACGTTGACTGAGCCTACCTCGTCCTTCCCTGCCAGCAGCATATTAACAGGCGACATATCTTTCGGCGATGGCGCAAAATCAGCAACAAAATCCATCAGAAGCTGCGTTCCGGCATTCTTCTCAGCCGAGCCAAGCAGGATGGGATAGAGCAGGCGCTTTTTGACCGCTTTCTTCAGCCCTTCCAAAACTTCCGCCGGCGTCAATTCCCCCTTGTCGAAAAATTTCTCCAGAAGAGCGTCATCGGCCTCCGCCACCGCCTCCACCAGTTTCTGGCGCGCTTCTGTCGCCGCCGCTTTTATCCCGGAGGGAATCTCCATCTCGCTCGGGGTCCCTTTGGCATCGAAAGAATACCCTTTCATCTTCACCAGGTCAACGATACCCTTGAATTCCAGCCCATCGCCTATCGCCAACTGCAACGGTATCGCATGAATTCCGTACCGCTCTTGAATCTGTTTTATGATTTCGAGAGTTTTGACATGCTCTTTCTCAACCTTGTTGATAAAGAATATCCGGGGCAGCTTAAACTTCTCGACATAGCGATACTGAATCTCGGTCCCAACCTCGATACCGGCGGTGGCATTGATAACCATGACCGCCAGCTCCGCCACATTCAGACCGACAATCATCTCACCGATAAAATCGGGATGCCCGGGGAGGTCCAGGAGGTTGATTTTGCTGCTCTTCCAGGGGCAAGCCAGAATCGACAGCCCGATGGAGGTCTTCCGGTTAATTTCCGCATCGGTGAAGTCCGACAGGGAGGTGCCTTCGTCCACCTTCCCCTGCCGGTTACTAATCCCGGCCGAAAAGGCGATGGCGTCGGCAAGGCTGGTTTTGCCGCATCCCCGCTGACCTAAGAGGGCAATATTTCTAATCTGTTCAGTATCGAAAACCTTCACCGGAAACTCCTCCTAATTATTAAGACCATCAACTCAACTATAGAATTTCGATTATAACCAATGCCCTTCCCCTTGTCAAATTTTTTGTTGTTTTTGCCCCTTCGATGCCGGAATCTCGGTCCGATAAATTCGCCCCCTTGATAGCGTCCATATTGCACCATTTTTCACAATCTTGGTGGTTGGGGGTAGGTGTAGTGGTCTGGTAAGGGTGAGGTGTTTGTGAACAGGTTCACAATCAAGCGCTGTTTCCGGGTTGTTTCTTTTGCGGCGAGTTGGTGATCTGTTGATGATAGGTGCGGTTGGCGAGATGTCTGATATCTCATTTGATGATGGCGTGCGGTATCGGTCTTTGTGGCTTATTGCGGTCTCATCCGGGGGTAGTTTTCTTGGTCGGGTCAGGTCGGATGGTTCGGAGAGGGTGAGGTAATCTCCCCTTGGCTTCCCCGGATATTGCTACTATTTGCCGTAGTATTTTGGTTTTTTGTTAAATTTTTCTTGACAGATTGGAGGAATTGGTTATTTTGTTGATGTCCAGGGAATAGTTGTGTTGATGAAACGCTTCTGTTAAGGATGAGTTAGCACCTTGCGATATCGGTTGAGAGACTTGATATTGCGTCCTTTGAAAAGCTCTTATTGACAGGCCTTCCGAAGATTCTTAGGTGGTTATGGGAAGTTACATCCTTTAGAGCCTCTAAGAAGACTCCAAAAACTCTGTTAGTTATTATCTCTCCTCGAGAGTTCATAATTTATCATCATACATAGCTTATGCTATCATCCCCTTTTGAGGACGAGACGGGGTTTTCTTCAGACTTCCCTGGTAGCTGAAAGTCTGGAGCCTTGAAGAGGAGGCGACTTTTCTTTCAAGGGATAGAAGCAGGAAGATACCTGTTACTTTTTTAATGAACCTTTAAATTATTTAAAGGAGCATTATAATGATGCAAAAAAGAACCCTTTATTCTTTACTGCTGGCTTCGTTACTTCTGGTATTCGCTTTCTCCTTCGCGACCGCCCAGACGGTGACGTTTCAGTCGAAGACGGTTCCGCGTTGCGCCACGACGATACTGAACATCACGGTTAACACCCCGGAGCCGCTGAGCGCTTTTGAGATTGTTTTTACGCTCAGTGGCAGTTACAGCGATTTCTCGGTCAATTTTGACGCCGGTTTGACGGCGTTGCCGGACCGGGTATTGCAGGTTGGTGGGACACCGGATACGGTACGGATGGCGGCGATGCGGATCAACACCGGCGATAACTGCCTTCCGGCGGGGACGACGGTCGTTGGTCAAATCCATCTGAAGACTGGCGACATCTGCAGCGGTTCGATCGTGGTCAGCGGGGCGACCATAACCGGGACCAGCCAGTGCGGCTGCCCGATTGGGGCGTCAACCAAGCTGGTCAAATGCAGTCCAGTGGAGGAGCTGGCGACGACGGTCGTGGCTGGAACGGTTACCGTTCAGAATGCGACTCCCACTATAGCCTGTCCCGGTCCGATTACGGTTCCGTGGGGCACGGTGGTGGAGTTTGACGTGACCGGTAACGATACCGACCTGGGCAACGGTTGCGAAACCCTACAGTATTCCAAGGTGTCAGGACCTGGTTCGGTCAATCTGACCACCGGTCATTTCATCTGGGCTACCGGCGGGGACGACATCTGCGTTTCGACGGTAGTGCTGCGGGTGACCGACAAGTGCGGCGCCACCGCTGATTGCTCGGTCGAAATCTGTGTTACTAACGAGCCTCCGGTTATTACTTCTGACCCTGACGCCGTTCTTCAGGCGGTCTGGGCGATTCTTCTTTCCGGTCAGGTTGTGGCGAATGACCCTGACGGCGGACCATCCGCACTCAGTTATTCGCTGGTCAGTTTTGACGGTCCGACCTACTATGGCACCGGATTCAACCTGGACGCTAATACTGGCGAATGGACCTGGGATATTGGCGACAATTCCGACTATCTGGGTGATTTCACCCTCTGTATCGCGGCTTCGGACGGAGCCGAGATCTGCCCTCCGTGCAATGTCACCAATGCCGATACGGCCTGCTACAAGATACATGTGAGCGGCTTCACTATCTGGATTGAGAAGGTTCACGACCAGTTGCAGGGTCATTATGCCACCGCTTCGATCTATCTGGATTCGGCCTTTGTTCCGGCGGGATTCACCTCGGATCTGATTGGTGGTTTTGACTTCCTTATTGCTTATGATGCCTCGGCGCTGACCTTCACTCAGGCGACTCCCGGAGCCCTGATTGACAGCGGCGGCTTTGAGTATTTCACCTATCGTTTTGGTCCTTTTGGCAACTGCGGCAGCGGCTGTCCTTCGGGCATGCTGCGGGTAGTTGGTCTTCGTGAGACCAATAACGGCGCCACCAATCCCAACCATGTAGCCGGACCTGGCGAACTGGTCGTTCTGCACTTCTTTGTGACCAACGACCGGACTTTGAACTGCATGTTCGTGCCGATTCGGTTCTTCTGGCTTGATTGCGCTGACAACGTTATGGCCAGCGAGGATGGTAATCTCCTTTATCTGGGTCTGAAGGTTTTTGACTTCCTGGGCAATGAGATTACCGACCCGGTCTCTTACGGATTTAATGGACCGGCCGATACCTGCTACGACACGGTTTTCAACGACACCGGTGGTGTGAAGAATGCTCCTCTGGGCGCGATCATCTTCCGCAACGGCGGTATTGATATTATCTGTTCCGATAGTATTGACGCCCGCGGGGATATCAACCTGAACGGCATTCCCAACGAAATCGGTGACGCGGTGGTCTTCACCAACTACTTCATCAGCGGTCTGGCGGCCTTCACGATTAATCTGGAAGGTCAGATAGCCGCTACGGAAGTTAACGGTGACGGGATCCCGCTGTCGGTGGCGGATCTGGTTTACCTGATACGGGTAATCGTTGGCGACGCTCTGCCGTATGCCAAGGTGACCCCGGGGACGGTTGCCGAATTCTACTCCAATGGCAAAGATATAACGGTGAAGACGCCGGTTGATATCGGCGGCGCGCTGTTTGTCTTTGAAGGCGAAGTCACCCCGATGCTGGCTAACGACGCTCGCGATATGGAGCTGAAGTATGCCACCGTCGACGGCATGACGAGAGTTTTGGTTTACAGCATGGAGCGGGGTCGTCTTACCAGCGGTTCCGTTCTGACTCTCTCGAGCGAAGCGACTCTGATCTCGGTGGAAGCGGCCACTTACTATGGCTCTATCCTGGAGACCCGGAAGAACTTTGTGCCGACCGAGTTTGGTCTGAGCCAGAACTATCCGAACCCGTTCAACCCGACAACCACCATCGAGCTGGCTCTGCCGGTGGCTTCCGACTGGTCGGTGAGCATTTACAATGTCTCCGGTCAGCGGGTCGCCGCCTTCTCCGGATACAGCCCGGCCGGCGTTGTCACGGTTAACTGGGATGCCGCCAATATGGCTTCCGGCCTCTACTTCTACAAGGCTGAAGCCGGCGCCTTCTCGGCTACCAAGAAAATGGTCCTCCTGAAGTAACGGCTTCCTCGCCCGACTCAACCAAACTTCAGGAATACACCACAAACCCTCCCAGCAATGGGAGGGTTTTTTTATGGG
>JBFMEF010000148.1 GCA_040753495.1 Candidatus Zixiibacteriota bacterium | reverse complement strand
TATTCCCCTTAGCCGGGCGAAAGAACATGCTTCGCCGCGGCTTGATATTCTCGATAACTCCGGCGCCTTCCTTGTCCCGCGCGAATTCGACATCATCGCCAACCGCCACGGCGGCGACGGCGTCACTTTTGAAGCGGAGACGGCCCCTGATTTTACACGGGATATCCTGATTATTGTGACGGACGATAAACGATTTACCGTGAGCGCGAACTACAATCCCCTCAAATATTGCTGTATCGCTCATCGCCCTCGTCCATGAGGATGTCGCGCCAGTCACGCTCGTCATCTTCCAGCTGACGTTTCAGTCGGCGCGCTTCTTTTTTGTCGCCGTTCTTGCGAGCCTGCTCCTTCCTTTGAGCCAGCTCCCATTCCTGCTGACGGCGCGATTTGCGAGTCTGCTTGGGATTTCCTTTGAATCCTTTTTTGTCGTACATACACCAAAAAGTTAGTTGATTAGGTTTACTCGATATAATTTATATCGGCTGAATCTAATTTCGATTTTAGACTAAATCATATGACCAAATGCCCGGACAATAACTTCTATCCCCATTGCCTGCAGGCAACACCCGGCGGAATATAAATAGCAGATATCATACTTTGAACGTTGACGCCCCAAAATTAAACAGAGTATTGGAAAAAAGCAACAGGAAAATCAGGCTCTCAATTAAGCCGCCAGATCTCAAAGGTCAGGGCGGAGGCGTAACTTACCCAGACCAGATACGGCGCCAGCAGCCATGCCGCCGCTTTTGATATCGGACGGAACAACACTATGGTTACTATAATCGCAAACCAGAGAAGGACTATCTCGATAAAAGCCGGCAACAGCAGTTTCCAGCCGAAAAAGATATATGACCAGAGGGTGTTGAGAACCAGTTGAACCGCGAAAGCCGCCAATGCCGCTTTCACCCCCCCGGCAGACAACCCTTTGCGCCAAACCAGAAAGACCGATACTCCCATCATAAAGTAAAGCGTAATCCAGACCGGGGCAAAGACGGCATTAGGGGGAGTAAATGACGGCCTGGCAATGGTGGCATACCATCCCGGAATCGCTTCAATATTCGGAATCGAGCCGACCACTCCGGCCATTTGACAGATAATTATAGACACCGCCAGCAAGGCGGCATCTTTCCCGGACACTGCTTTCATATCCCTCCGGCGGTCATGAGAATTGCGACCATTGCTACCTGAGAAGCGCCGCCAGCGCCAGTGAGTTTATAATATTATCCTCGGAATCGATTTCAAAACCGCACGCGACCGGAGCGACTCCGCCGTAGATTACTCCCGCTCCCTGCGCCCCGGCATACAGCACCATCGCCTTATAGATTCCATTGGCAGTTTCTATGGTCGGGGTCACAAAGATATCCGGGTCACCCGCAACCGGAGAATTCTTTATTCCTTTCTGGGAAGCCACATCGGCGCTGATGGCGCAATCAAACGATAAGGGGCCATCTATCAAAACATTCTTTATCTGCCCCCGGTCCCCCATTTTGGCGATAGCGGCTTCTTCCATCGTCACCGGCACCGCCGGATATATCGCCTCTACCGCCGCCAGCAGGGCAATCTTGGGCTGAGCAATTCCGCACGTCCGCGCTACCGCGGCGGCATTTTCAATCAATGCCACTTTCTGAGAGGCATCCGGCTGCGGCGCCACGGCGGCATCGGTTAGAAAAATCATTTTGTGGTAGCGGGGATGTGTCAGAAGCGCCAGATGAGACAATGTCTTTCCCTCAGACACAAACTGCGCCTCTTTCTTAACAACATACCGGGCAATGTCGCGCACCGTCACCCCGCCGTTGAATATAATATCCAGATTCTTCTCGCGCGCCTGCGCCACCGCTTCCGGCACGGGAGCCTGGGTATCTATAATTTCGCAGGAGGAGAGGTCGATATCTGCATCCTGGGCGATTGGGCGGATAATTTTCTCGGAGCCAAAAAGGACCGCTGTTATCAGGCCCATGCGCATCGCCTGGTCAGCCAACTCCAGATGTTTTCTACGGGGAGATATGATTCCAAGGCGAAGAGGTTTCTTGCCGGAGATTTTTTGAAGCGCCGCCTGACGAAGCTCCCCAAAATTGGTTATTGCTGTCATCGCCCGCCTCCTGCGGTCTGCCGGTAATATTCCGCTATCAGACAGGCAAGCGATACCGACGCTTTCTTATTCTTGACCGTATCGGTTCTTGAAACCAGACTGACCGGCACTTTCGCCCCGACAATAACGCCGGCGAATACAGCGTCAGCGAAATTTATGAGCGACTTCGCCACTATATTGCATTCTTCAATGGTATGCATCAGGTAGATATCGGCCTCGCCGACCACCGGACCGGCCAGCCCCTTGCGGGCGGCAATCTCTTTGGACGTCGCCGCATCCAGAGTCAGCGGGCCCTCAATCTTTATATCCTTCATTCCCGAAGCGAGTACTTTATCAATTGCTCGCTGGCACTCAATTGAGGTCGGGTCGTCAGCGCAGAATTTATTGGTGGTCCCCGAAATTGCCACTTTCACCGGACTCAGTCCCAACGCCTGCGCCACCAGAACCGCATTTTCCAGAATCTGAAATTTCTGCTCCAGGTCCGGCTTGACCACCATGCCGCCGTCAGTCATCGCCAGAAGTTTATGATATCCCGGAATATCGAGCACCGCCACATGCGACAGAGTATTCTTGGTGCGGAGGTCGAAATCTTTGGCAAGGACCGTCTTGAGAAGCGCCGAGGTCGAGACAAATCCTTTCATGATAACATCGGCTTTCCCATCGGCAGCCATTCTGACCGCATCGACCGTCGCCGCTTTGACATCAGGATTGTGGACAATTCTCAGTCTGGATATATCGAAATTCCCCTCAGCGGCCATCTTCCTGATAAGCGTTTCATCTCCAAACAGGGTGGCATCCAGAATCCCTTCCGCTTCCGCTGAAGACAACGCGCCGATGACATCGGCATCCTGCGCCGCCGCCACCGCCACCATTTTGCGCTTGTCGCCTGACGACAGTTTCGCCGCCGCTGAAATAATCTGGTCTGATGACAGAATTGGTTCAGCCATAATCAATACTCTTTGGGGATTTCCCGCTTGTCAATTACTCGTCTCGCCCAGGCCGCGAGCGCCTCCATCTCGAATTCGCCCGGGACAACCATAACCTCTCCGAGAAACGAGATATGTTCTTTAAGAATCTCTATCAATCGGGATGATTTCGCCATACCGCCGGTCAGAACAATCCCTTCAAAATTCCCTTTCAGCGCCACGGCGTAAGCGCCAATCTCCTTGGCAATCTGGTACGCCATCGCCCTAAAATGAAGTTCCGCTTTCTTGTCGCCGGCATCAATCATCTTTTCAACTTCGCGCAGGTCAGACTGACCGAGGTACGCCATCAGCCCCGCTTTACGCGAAAGTTTCTCCACCAGCTCCTTTTCTGTAAACTTGCCGGAGTAGCAAAGCTTGACCAGTCCTCCAATCGGCAATGCCCCGGCTCTATCGGGAGAAAATGGTCCCATCCCCAGAAGAGCATCATTCACATCAACAATCCGCCCCTTCTTGACCGCCGCCACCGAGACTCCTCCCCCCATATGCGCCGCCACAAAGTTGCATTGCTCCAGACTTTTGCCCCGTTTCTCCGCTTCCCGGCGGCAGACCTCCTTAATATTCAAGGTATGCGCCCGGCATTTCCGCTCAATTTCCGGAATGCCGGAGATACGGGCATAATCGGTGAAGTTGTCAGTCGTTACCGGGTCGGCGATTATGGCAATACTGTTATATTTCTTGCCAAGATGGTCGGCGATGATTGCCCCGAGATTGGAGGCATGGTTGGAGTATTTCATCGCCTTCAGGTCGCTTAACATCTTTTCATTAATGCCGTACACTCCCCCTTCGAGCGGTCGAAGAGGCGCCCCTCGGCCGGCAACGGCTACCACCTTCTTCTCATTGATTCCGTTTCGCGCCAGCCACTCCTCGATGTTTCTCATCCGCAGTTCAAAATGGTCGGATACGTTGTCAAACCGCGCCAGCTGGTCGGCGGGGTGTGTTACATTTTCTTCAGCAATCTTTTCCTCGCCGCGGAAGAGAGCCATCTTGGTCGACGTCGACCCGGGATTTATGACTATGATAACTTCATCCATGACTGCTCCGAAATTTCCAGTTTATTTCTTCCCGTTGCCGGAGAGTTCCCGCCCGCGGGCAAACGCCTTGAGATTTATATCCACGAATTTCGCCTTGACCAGACTCCGTATCACCGTTTCCCAGAGCGAAAGTTCAAACTCCAGCGATTTGGAGACCACCCCCAGAAGAAGCGTATTTACCAGGCGCGAATCCCCTAATTCCCGGGCAATGGCATCGGCGTCAATATCAATTACCCGCCCGAATCTCTTCTTCAGGTCGGCAACAGGGTCATCCGGGTAATGGAATTTCTTGCCGGTTGCTATCGGCGGGACAAGCCTTGTCCGCGATACGACCGCTAATCCCTCTTTCTTGAGCCAATCGACCGCCCGAAGCGCCTCGGCTTGCTCAAAGGATATCAGAATATCGGTCTGTCCGTACGGGATAATCGGCGAATAGACTTTCCTGGCATATTTTATATGTGATGTCACCACTCCCCCCCGCTGCGACATCCCATGCACTTCCGACTTCTTGACATCAAATCCGGCTTGCATCGCGGTCTCGGAAAGAAGTTCCGATGCCAGCAGCACTCCCTGCCCGCCGACCCCGACTATCAGAATATTGGTCGTTTTATTTTCCATCATACGCCTCACTTCACTCCCGCCGGTTCCGGCGCCAGCACAATCGCTTCCGGCTGGCAAACCTGAGCACAGAGCGAGCAACCGGTGCAGAGGACCGGGTCGATTATTGCTTTCGGCTGGTTATGTTTGGTCAGCTCTTTTGATGGCATTATCGCCGGGCAGCCGATTCGAAAACAGGCTGAGCAGCCATTGCACTCTTCCGATATGACGACATACGGCTTATCCATTATCCGCTTCGGCATCAGAACGCAGGCGCGGTTGGTAATAACCACCGATGGTCCCGGACGCTCAATCTCTTCCTTTATCACTTTAAGGAGGCCGTCATAATCATACGGGTCCACCTCCCGCACCGATTCCACCCCGAGCGCTTTCGCCAGTTCCACAAAATTGACCTCGCGCGTCTTCTCTCCCATCAGGGTATGTCCGGTCGCCGGATGCTGCTGCCCGCCGGTCATGGCCGTAACACGGTTATCCAGTATAATCACCGTAACATTGCTTTTATTATAAACGGCATCCAGAAGCCCGGTTATTCCGGAATGCAGAAAGGTCGAATCGCCGATTACCGCCACCACCCCTCTCTTATGCCCGCGGACCTTTTCCATCCCAATCGCGTTCCCTATCGATGCCCCCATGCAGATGCAGGTATCCATCATCTCCAGCGGCGGAAGAACCGAAAGGGTGTAGCAGCCGATATCGCCGGTCACCGCCACCCCCAGTTTCTTGAGCGCCATAAATGCCCCCCGGTGCGGACAGCCGGGGCAAAGTATCGGGGGACGGGGGAAAAGCTCCTCCGGCGGAATCTCCGCGCCCCTTACATCTTCAATGACCCCCGCCTCTTTCAACCCCTGCGCCACCCGGTACGGCGAAAGTTCCCCCAGACGGGAGAAATATTTTTTCCCGTCAACATTGATTCCCGCCGCCCTGAGCTGCTCTTCGTAGTACGGCTCCAGTTCCTCAATAATCAGATTGGTCTTGTGAGTGGCAACAAATTTCCTGATTTTTTCTATCGGCAGCGGAAATCCAAACCCGATTTTGAAATAGTCGGCTTCCGGTATGACATCTTTGGCATACTGATAAGCGATCCCGCCGGTGATTATCCCTATTGATGAGCCATTATTCTCAATTACATTCAAATCGGTCTCTTCGGAGAACCGCTTCAGTTTCTCCAAACGTTCCGTCACCACAACATGCCGCTTTTTGGCATTGGAAGGAATCATCACATATTTCTGCATATCCCGCTTGAAGCCCGACTCCGGAAGCGTCACCGGTTCCCCTTCCTCCACAATCCCTTTCGAATGCGAGATACGGGTGGTCATCCGAAGCATCACCGGCGTGTCGAACTTCTCCGATAATTCAAACGCCTTTATTGTGAAATCTTTCGACTCCTGTGAATCGGATGGCTCCAGAAACGGTATCTGCGCGAATTTGGCAAAAAACCGGTTGTCCTGCTCGTTCTGCGAGGAGTGCATCTCCGGGTCATCGGCCGATATCACTACAAACCCGGCATTAACTCCGGTGTAGGCGAAAGTCATAAATGGGTCGGCGGCGACATTGAGCCCGACATGTTTCATCGTCACCAGCGCCCGCCCGCCGCCCAGCGATGCCCCAATCCCGACCTCGAACGCCACTTTTTCATTGGGCGACCATTGCGAATATATCGAGCGGTGCTCCTTCGCGACCGTTTCGAGGATTTCGGTGGAGGGAGTCCCGGGGTATCCGGCCGCCAGTCTAACCCTGGCTTCATATGCCCCGCGCGCCACCGCTTCATTTCCAGAAAGTAATCGTCTCATAAGCAACCTGACTTGTAGTATTTATTTTGTAGGTCAAAATCCCTCTTGGGTTTTGACATTTTGTGTCTGCGTGCGCCAATCGGGGGGCACCGCAAATGATTGTCGAAACCTAAGAAGGGTCTCATCCTTCTCGTACCTATCTTTGCAGGGGCGAACCTGCGCGCTCGCCC
>JBFMEF010000147.1 GCA_040753495.1 Candidatus Zixiibacteriota bacterium | reverse complement strand
CGAGGCAATGACAAGCGAAACCGTGACGCCGGCCGAGGGACCGTCTTTGGGGATAGCCCCCGAAGGAAAATGGATATGGATATCGAAATTGTCAAAATCATTATGGTCGATGCCGAGAATGTCGGCCCGGGCGCGGACATAACTATGCGCCGCCTGGATTGATTCTTTCATCACTTCCCCGAGTGAGCCGGTGGTGATGACTTCGCCGCTGCCTTTCATCCGCAGCCCTTCTATCATCATCAGTTCTCCCCCCATACCGGTCCAGGCAAGGCCTATGGCAACGCCGATTTCCGGCTTCTTTTCCGGCTTTTCGGGGATAAACTGCGGCGTCCCGAGGAACGACTCGACCGTCTTCTCATTGACTGTCCAGATTTTGTTGAGTCGGGAGGCTTTTTCCTTGGCGACATGGCGGCAGATTCGCTCCAGTTGACGGCGGAGATTGAGCAAACCGGCCTCGAGGGTGTAACTGCGGATTATTTTTTTGAGACCGTTGTCGGTGAAGTTAATATCTCTCTTTTTCAGTCCGTGCGCCGTCAGGACTTTGGGGATAATATATTTTCGGGCGATATGGATTTTCTCTCGTTCGATATATCCGGGCAGCTCAATGATTTCAAAGCGATGCGCCAGCATTTCCGGGATACCGTCAATCGATTTCACGGCGCAGATGAAAATGGCGCGATGCAGGTTTATCGGCAGACCGATGTAGTTATCGAGGAAATGGCCGTTGAGTCGCGGGTCAATCGCCTCCAGGAGCGACATCGGCAGGGCGGTATTGGCATCCTGCGCGAAATACTCGATATCTTCAATGAAGACGACCGGGTCGGAGACGCCGGCATCGCGCAGGGTGCGAATGATAATGCCGGGAGCGGCACCCAGGAAATTGCGGGCGGAGCCTTTGATATCGGAAATATCAATCATCCCGCCGACAGAGATACGGATGAATTTTTTTCCGAGGGCACGGGCGATGGCGCGCGCCAGTGAGGCTTTACCGGTGCCGGGAACGCCGGCGATACAGAGCACGGAGCCTTCGCTGACTCCCCCGGAGAGCTGCCGCACCGCCAGCCGCTCCAGTATCTGTTTCTTTATCTGCGGGGAACCGTAATATTCTTCGTCAATCTCCTCTTCCACCTGCCGCAGGTTATAATCTTCCGGAGAGAATATATTCCAGGGGATATTCATCAGCCAGTCAAGATAGAGTTTGGTGGCGCCATATTCGGCGGAAGCGGTGGAAAGGTGGCTGAGGCGGTCGATTTCTATCAGGGCGCGGTCGCGCACATCCGGAGGGAGATTCCGGTTCTTCTTTATCTCATTGCGCAGCTGCTGGGCGATTTTGTCTTCAATGAACTCTTCCCCCAACTGGCGTTTGATTTCATAGAGCTGCTGCCGAAGGTATGACTTGCGCTGCTCGTTGACCGCGCGTTCATCGACATTCTTTTTTACTTCATAAAGAACCCGGGCTCGCTCCAATTCATTTTGAAGAGCCTGGAGTAACTCGGTCAGGCGGGCATCGATGCGATAGGCTTCAAGAATCTTTTGCTTGGTTACAAGCGGCAGATGGAGAGCGGCGGCGACTTTGTCGGCAAACCGTCCCGGGTCACCAAGGTTGAATTTCAAGACATAAGAGAGCTCATCAGAATAAGAGGGGTCGATTTTGGTGATTTCTTCCAGTATCGCAATCAGCTGGCGGGTCAGGTCGGCCGCTTTTTCCGGCGATGCGGGAGTTTCATTGACATATCCAATAGTTCCGGTAATGTAAGGAGCCTTCTGGCGGATTTTCTCCAGCACGATTCGCGCCGCCCCCTCAAGTGAGATTATTTTCGAACCGGCCGGTCCGTCCTTAATGGAGATGATATGAGCCGCAGTGCCGACCCGGCAAAGGTCCACCTCCCTGACATCCGATTCCCCGCGAGGAGAATAGACCACCGCGACCAGATGGTCATGAGCCGAATTCTCCTGAATAAGGGCGATATTCTCGGGGCGTCCTACCTGAAGCGTAATCACCTCGCCGGGAAAGAGAATAACCGTTTTAGCCGGGATTACCGGCAGAGTTATCTTCTGGTCTGCCGCCTTGATCGGTATTCTCTGGCCGCCTTTAAGTGTCATCCGGATACCCTTTTCCATTCCTATCGGTTTAATTTATATATACTTAAACCGTGGGATAAGTCAAGATGGCTCCGGTTTTTCGGCGATCTCTGCTTTCCGGCAATCTTTTTCTCAACTTACCTTTTTCAGAGTCAACTCCTCCGCAATATGGCGTAACTCATAGTCTGGATGAGACTTAAGGTTTTCCAGATTGAGGCTTATCCTGGCTGGCTCAATATCGAGGCGGTAATACCCGAGGCGGTTGTTTTCGAAGATCTGCCAGGGGTGGTTTCCGCCGGCGCCGGCATTTATCTCCTGCTTGAGCCGGTAAAGATAGCGCGCCTGATTGAAGCCGACCTCGATATCATCTTTGTATGCCCATCCTTCCCCGCCTGCGGCGGGCGACAGGCGGGCATACGCCAGTTTGACCAGATACTTGAACGACTTGCCGGTCAGGCGAATCGGGAAGCCGTCGATTCTAACCAGGTATCGCTCCCCCTGGTAGGAGCCATCGAGTTCCAGCAGAGCCGGACGGAATCCGGCGGCGCCGAAAGCGGCAGCCGGGTGATATCCGGCGACCGAATTGAGAGGGGTGATTCTACCCATATTATCCTCCTCTATTAGGGATTGTAATCTCTCTATGATTTTGTCTCGTTTACTTTCCGGTTTGATAAGGGGGGCCAGCTGCTCGGGGGGAAGCTGCCGCAGGTCGTCCGGGCGGGCGATATTATTCTGGCGCAGCAGCGAGAAATCGGCGCGGGTGAGGATATCGCCGAAGCGATAATGGAGGTCGCGCCGGTCGGGGAGAATCCCGAACTGCACCGAGAAAGCATCTTCTTCGAGACGTTGCGGCAGTGGGGAATCGGCATTCTCGGCATGGAGAATAGCGGCGAGGGTTATCAGGAGCCAGGAGGCGGTCTCCGCCAGATGGATAATCTGCCCGTGGTGCAACTGGTATCTCGGCTCCAGCCGCTCCACCGGTATCTCCCGCGCCCATTCGCTCAGAAGAAAGGTGGCTTTCAGGACAGCGGCGGTGTGATAATCGATGCCGCCGGCATTTTCCTCCGGGAGAATTACCATATCCGCGATATAATCGTGGAACTGCTGATGCAGGACCGATTCATAGAGCCGCTGGCGATATTCGAAGCGACTGAGCCCGGCGGCGGCGATATCAAAATCAGGGGCGGAAAGCGCCAGAGCGAGCCAGCCGACCAGGGTCTGCGGAACGCGCCGGGCGAGAAGTTGCCGGTAGTGGCAGTAACCGGAGAAGGTCAGCCCTTTCTCCGCCACGGCTCGTCCCAGCGGGGTAACAGCCCCGGAGGTATCAAGCAGTTTTTCTTTCAGAAGCCGCTGACACGCTGTCTCACAGGAGACGTCATCAATGACGGCGCCCTGCTGGGCGCCGAAGAGAGCGCCGAGAGCGCGCTGCCGAGAGAGCGGGTCAACTCCCAGCCCGGAAGCGATGAGGTCAAGAAGAATATCTTCGACCGGATATGCCGACAACCGCGAGCGAAGAGCCTCCCGGGCGCCGGTCTCGATATAATTCGACCAGAGCACCTCCTGCTCAAATTCGGAATCAGCCAGGATAACGGCTCTTCCCGGCTTCTCCCCCTCGGCAAGACCGAACCGTCCGGCGCGCCCGGTGATATTGCGGAATTCCGAAGCGGTTATCGGAACCAGCAACGGGCGGCCGCCAAAATCGCCGGAGCGGTATTTCATAGTCTCCAGAAGAACCATCTCGGCCGGAAGATTGACCCCCATCGCCAGGGTGGTGGTGGAAAAAATAACTCTGATTTCGCCGCTGAGATACCCCTGCTCGACCGCCTTGCGCTGCGCCGGAGTGAGGTCGGCGTTATGAAAAGCAACGCCGCGCGATAGAGTCTGCCGGAGAGCCCGTATCAGAAAACTCGGCTCCTCTTCCTCAACCTGCGCCAGAGTCGCTCTGGCTTCACCCCAGTTGGCCGCCGCGGCCAGTTTGAAAGCGGCATTAATAGTATCCCGCCGCGACTTGAGAAAAACCAGCTTGCGGCGGGGGTCATCACGAAGGAAATCAAGAAGACTCGCGGTCAAGCCCTCGCGGTCGGATTGCAGCGGGAAAGCTTCATCCCCTTCGATGCCGGTGTTGAAACTGCGGTAATGGAAATTTCCGCCAACGGCGATTCCCTGCAGAAGGTCAACGGGGCGAGTCGATTCTTTGATAAGACGGCAGTTCAGCCAGCGTGCCAGGGCAGTTTCGTCGTCAAGGACAGCTGAAAGCGCCACCAACCGGGGGGTATAACCGGATGCGATGACCTTGGCAAGAGCCATCTCCAGCTCCGGTCCCCGCTCGGGGTCCCCCAGCATCTGGATTTCATCAACGACAATCAGGCCGAGTTGTTGAAGAATATCGAGCTGGGCGGTCAACAGGCGATTGAATTTTTCATAGATGGCTAAAGCGAGGTCGAAATCTCCGAACTGGAAGGGGGCATCATTCTCAGGATGGTCAGCCGTAACAATCAGAATTCTTATGCCGAGTTGCTGATAGCAGGCGCGGAAGTGATGATATTTTTCTTCAGCAATCGATTTGAGGGGGAAAAGCATGACCGCTTTGCGGCGGCGAAGAAGCGCCGCGATAGCCGCGATTTCGCCGCAGAACGATTTGCCGGAGGAGGTCGGAGCCGATATCAACAGATGAGGCAGCACCGCGCCGGGAGCGCTCTCCAGCAGTCCCCCGCGGATAGCCTTCTCCTGAAGCGGCAGAAGATATTCCCCCTGCCGCTTAGCCCAGGCATCGAGGAGAAGCTCCGGTATATTATATTTGAGCAACTCGCGCAGACGCATCATCTATCTCCTTCCGTCGAAGCCGGCATAAAGTCGCCTTCACTCGCAACTTCCCAAGCCGCAGAGCGGGCAGGAAAAGCAGGTTCCAAAGCGGACCAGCGCTATTCCGCAGTCGGGACAATGGGGAGCAGCGACGCCTGGCGCCGACCTTTCGCTCGAAACGAGAGCCATCGGGATATCTGATTCCGGGAAAAAAGAAAAATCGCTCTTCTCAAACTTCAGCATTTTAATCTCCTTCTTGGATTATTATCGACGCAAAAGCAAAATACTGCACATTTGTGCAGTTGTCAAGATATTTTTTCTTTTTTATGGTCACTTCTTGCGCTATTACCAGATATGAACAATTTCGCCGGAAGGTATACAATATATTGATGGACATAGGCTTCCGGATACAAGAAAAAGACCAGACGAAATCAGAAGGGAAAATTCAGAATAAAGTGGAGCAATCCAGTTCCCGATAATGAGAATAAATCGAGTTGAAAAGACTCAATCAGATGCAGATTCGAAATCAGGGAAAGGAGAAGGAATGAAACAGTCAATTCGCTGGATCGGTCTGGCAATAGCAGGTTTGGCGCTTCTGGGGGGGTGCTCGGAATCATCGCTCACCGGCGACGGAAGCAACTTTCTTATGGTCTCATTTCAGGATACCGCCCCACTTGACCCGCTGTACAAAGCGAGCGCCGTGGAGCAGGTAAAAGTGACCGAAGCCAGGATAGTAATCGGTCGCATTCAATTGGAGGGCAGCGGAAATCCGTTCAATTTCCGGACGCCGGAACATGAGCCGCTCATTGTCAATCTTGACTTGAATGGCAATTTTCATGATGTCGGCATAGTCCCGCTGCAGCCGGGAACCTACGACCGCTCTCTCTTCCGTATAGAGAAACTAGAAGTCGCCGATTCTTCCGTGTACAACGCCAATCCGGAGATGCAGGATTTGAGTATCCGTATTGAGGGGTATCTCAATGGCGACCCTGACAACACTTTCGTATTCACCAGCGAGCTTGATGAAGAGCAGCAGCATCAGTTCGACCCGGTAACATACGTAGCCGGGAGCGCCTATCACTTGGTCTTCCGCTTTGACCACCGTAATTGGTTCAGCGACGGCGAGGGCGGTTATATAGACCCCAATGAGGCGCAGATTGCCTCCTCGCGGTCAATAGTCGAAGAGAATATAAAAGACGGTTTTGACGTATATCAGCCGTAAGATGGCTTTAACGATTACAGGGGTCTCGCGTTGCGCGAGACCCCTTTATTTTTTGGCTTCAATGCAGTACTTTGCGGCAATGAAAGCGCCTGCCGCAAAGAGAGAATTTTTGGTACTGCTGGCCGGAATCCTCTGGCTAATAGTCGGGAGCGTTTTGATAGTCGCTGGCGTCAGCTGGCTGGAGGAATTCAACTCTCTGGCGGTCATTTCTGTCCTGGCGGCAACAGTTGCCGGAGCGGCGATTGCGCATTTCGGATTCTCCCCCCTTGCCCGCAAGAAT
>JBFMEF010000146.1 GCA_040753495.1 Candidatus Zixiibacteriota bacterium | reverse complement strand
CGGCCCCGGGGTCGCCTCGCTATCGGTGCCGGAGCGGGCGACTATTACCAACATGGGCGCTGAATTGGGCGCCACCACCTCCATTTTCCCCTCGGATGCGCGGACCAGAGAGTACTTCCGTTTGCAGAAGCGGGTCAAGGATTACGTCAAGCTGGTTCCGGATAAAGACGCCAAATATTCGCAGGTGATTACTATCAATCTGTCCAAACTGGAGCCTTTAATCGCTCAGCCGCATTCGCCGGACAATGTTATCGAAGTCAGCAAACTGAAAAATGTCAAAGTCAACCAGGTCTGTGTCGGAAGCTGCACTAATTCGTCCCTGTCCGATTTGATGATAACGGCGAAACTGCTGAAGGGAAAGAGAGTTTACCCTGATGTCTCGATGACTATCACACCCGGCAGCAAGCAGGTCTTTAACGCCATCGCCAAGAATGGCGCACTGGCTGATATTATCGCCTCCGGAGCGCGTATCATTGAATCAGCCTGCGGACCCTGTATCGGGATGGGTCAGGCGCCGGCCTCGGGAGCGGTCTCGATTCGCTCCTTTAATCGGAACTTCCCCGGACGCAGCGGCACCAAAGATGCCAATGTTTATCTTGCCAGCCCGGAAGTCTGTGTGGCGGCGGCTCTGACCGGTTTTATCACCGACCCGCGCAAATTGGGGCGGTTCCCCAAGGTGGTTCTGCCGAAAAAGATCGATATTGATGACTCCGGCATTCTGCCGCCGGCGAAAAATCCGGATAAAGTCGAGGTGGTGCGCGGTCCCAATATTGCCGCTCTGCCGATTAATGACCCGATGCCGATTTCTTACTCCGGCGAAGTTCTTATCAAAGTCGGCGACAACATTACCACCGACCATATCATGCCGGCCGGAGCCAAGATATTGCCGCTTCGCTCCAATATCCCCAAGATAGCCGAATATGTCTATTACCAGGTTGACCCGGAATTTGCCAGACGCGCCAAAGAGAAAGGGGGCGGTATCATAGTCGGCGGCGACAATTACGGGCAGGGGTCATCGCGCGAGCATGCCGCGCTCGCCCCCATGTATCTCGGCGTCAAAATGGTGGCGGTGAAATCGTTCGCCCGGATTCATCTGGCAAACTTGATTAATTTCGGAATCCTGCCGGTCACTTTTAACAATCCGGCCGATTATGACAGCATCAGCCAGGGGGATATTCTCGAAATGCTCAATTTCAAAGAGGCGGTGCAGTCTTCCGAAACGCTGGAAGTGGAGAATAAAAAGAAAGGGAAGAAATATAATCTTCGCATCAGTCTCACACCCCGTCAACGGGAGATTATTATCGCCGGCGGGCTTTTAAATTATACCCGCGGCGGAGGCAAATGAAATGGAGGCATCCAAACCGGGTGAGATAAAGAAAACGCCCTTTTATAAATATCATGTCGAAGCCGGCGCTAAGATGGTCCCGTTCGCCGGATATTCGATGCCAATTCAATATACCGGAATAATCGAGGAACATCTGGCAGTCAGGCAAAGTGTCGGGCTTTTCGACCTTACTCATATGGGGGAGTTTGAAGTCTCAGGAACGCGCGCTCTCGATTTTATTCAGAAGATGACCACCAATGATGCCTCTCTGCTCAAACCGGGACAGATTCAATATTCCGCCCTTTGCTATGATGACGGCGGCATTGTTGATGACCTTCTGGTGTACCGCCTGGCGGACAGATTCATGCTGGTAGTCAACGCCTCCAACATTGAGAAGGATTTCGACTGGTTGAAATCGCATCTTTTTGACGGCGTCAATCTGATTAATCATTCCGATGATATCGCGCTTCTGGCAATTCAGGGACCAAAGGCTCAGAAAGTAATGGCGCAGCTGACCGACCTGAATTTAGATTCCCTGCCGTATTATCATTCGGCCGAAGCCAAGGTAGGGCGGCATCAACTTCTCTTCTCCCGCACCGGCTACACAGGCGAAGATGGATTTGAGATTTATATCCCCAACGCACTGGCTGATGACCTCTGGAAAACGGTTATCTCGGCCGGGCGAAATTTTGATATGAAATTAATCGGACTGGGCGCCCGCGATTCCCTGCGTCTGGAAATGAAAATGGCCCTCTATGGCAATGACATCGATAAGACCACCACCCCTATCGAAGCCGGGCTGGCATGGATTGTCAGCTTTGAGAAGGGGGACTTTATCGGACGGGATATCTTGCGTCGCCAGAAAGAAGAGAAACCGAAAAGACGTCTCATCTGTCTGGAACTTACCGAGAAAGCCTTCCCCCGTCACGGTTACGAACTGGTCTCTGATGGCACAGTGGTCGGGCATGTGACCTCCGGCACGATGTCGCCGTCGCTCAACAAACCGATTGCGATGGGGTATCTGCCGCTGGAGCTGACCAAACTGGGAAGCCAGGTGCATGTCAAGATACGCGATAAACTTCATCCGGCGGTGGTGGTAAAACCGCCGTTCTATAAAGAAGGGACACACAAGTAAGATGCGGGCCGATTTATTTCTTGTACCGGGACCGGTGGGAGAGCAGCGTCTGGCGGGAAAGACGCTGGTTCATATCGATGTCTTGAGGGCGTCCACCACCATTTGCCATGCATTGCAGTCGGGCGCTCGGGCGGTGATTCCGGTGGCGGAGCCGGGAGAAGCGGCGGAACTTCGCTCCAAAATCGGCAACGATAACGCCGTCCTGGGTGGCGAGCGCGATGGCGTCAAGATCGAGAACTTTGACCTGGGGAATTCGCCTCTGGAATATACCGAGGACAAAGTCAAAGGGAAAACGGTCATATTGACTACGTCCAACGGCACCAGGGGGTACAACCGCTCCGGCGGCGCCAAACTGATTCTGACCGGCGCCCTGGTCAATATCTCTGCGGTGGCGAAAAAAGTCTTTCAAGCCGGCAATGACCTGGTGATTCTCTGCGCCGGGCAGGATGGCGATTTCTCCATCGAGGATACTCTCTGCGGCGGAATGATTCTGCATAAACTCCTGACCGATGACAAAGTCGATATGGAATTAAATGACTCCGCCTCGCTGGCGCTGCTTTTGTACCGCACCAACAGTCGCGCTTTGAAACAAACCATCGCCCGGGGTGAGCATGGCCGGTTTCTTAAGAAACTCGGATTTGACGAAGATGTCGAACTGGCAACCGAAATAGATGCTCTTCCGGTGCTGCCGGTGCTGAAGGACAGTCGTCTGGCGCTGGACAGCGAATAATTTAATCGCAAGAAGGAGTCGGGCGTAGAATAATAAGATGAAAATCAAGACATTCGCAACGACACTGGCGGCGATGTGGCTTCTGAGCGCCGCCGCTTTATTTTCTGCGGAAAGCCCTCTGGTCGAATTCGAGATAGTGGTCCGGCAGAAGCCGATGCTTCTCGACAAGCATTTTGAGATTGTCCGGGATACGGTCGAAGCCCCGGTCGGGAAGAAACTGCTGACATCCCTGGTCAATTTCAGCCTTGACCTCCGTGTCGAAAGGGCCGACAGCCAGACGGTTGAATTTACCGCGCATCTGGTGACTTTCGGTTCAAACCCGTACAATTTCGCCAATCGCTTCAAAATCGAATATGGCCTTCCCGCCCGCCTTGAAAATATTCCGGGCAAAGGGAACAGTTTTTACCAGATTCTGCTCAGCCCCCGGACTCTGACCGACCCCGCCGCGGGACAGTGCCAGTTTGACCCGGACTTGAGCGGACAGTTTAACGTAGACCCGACCAACAATTTTGATATTTATTATATCAAATACTCGCTTGCCGATTACCACTGGAATAATATCAAAAACTATCTCGAAGCCGAATTTACCCGTTTCCGCGAAACTTTTGAGCTCTCTGCCCCGGGAAAGATGAACCTTTACCTCTGCCCCTGCCCGGTGCCGACCATCCATTGGGATAAGCGATTCGGTTATATGCTCGACCCGGGCCGCTCTAATATCTACACTATCTATACCCATGAATTCAAATCACTTGATGCCATTCTTCCCAATATACTGCGATTGATGCGTCTCTGGGGGTATGCCCCCCCATTTCTGACTGAAGGGCTCGCCGGTTATTTTGAATTTTCGGGATACGAAATTAAGAAACTGCGCCGCGACGGCAAGATTCTGTCGCTTAAAACCATGCTGACGGCATCATCCTATTTTCAGGCAGAACCAAGAACCGCCGAAACGGTGGCGGCGTCATTTGTCAAATTTCTAACCGACAAGTATGGACCGGCTAAAATCAAACAGTGGTACCAGGTCGCCGATGACTTGAATATCTACCGCGAGTTCGAAGCTGTTTACGGACAGCCGCTTGATTCCCTGGAACGGCAATGGATTGAGTACATCGACACCTTAACTCTCGACCGGCGTCTCTTTGATTTTTATGCTTCGCGCGCCGGTTCTCTCTATCGCAGTGACCAGCAGATAAATTATCTGGAGGAGATGTCCCGCCGCGACCGCAATCTTCGCGACAGCCTCGAAACCTGGAGCAAGCTGGCGTCAGTTTATTACCAGAACGGCAACTACTACCAGGCGGAAAAGGGATACCGGATTCTTCTTGCCCATGAACCGAAACAATCCGCTTTCTACTATCTGGTGCTTGGAAATCTGCAATTGATTGAGGGCAACTACGGCGCGGCTTACCGTCTTTTCGATTCGGCCTTGATTCACGACAGCGCCATGACATCGGTTCGTCTGCCGCAAGCGCGCATTCTGGCGCTTCGCGGTGATACCTTAAGAGCGATTCAGTTGGTCGAAGAGAATCTCGGCTCGGAACGGTCCCCTGCGGCGCGTATCGAATATCTTCTATTCCTGGGCAGGATGCGCGGCGCTCATGGCGACAGTTTTGACTCGGTGGCATCGCGGGAATATTATCAAGACGCCCTCGCCTGGACGACGGAACTGGCAAGCAAGTCCCCCGATGACCCCACCAATAAACTTCGCCTCGGACTCGCCTACTTGGGATTAAGAGACTGGGACAAGGCTCGTGAATTTCTGGAGCTGGCGAATTTCATCGACAACCGTCCCTATTATCAATGTGAAGCCCTGCTGGCGCTGGGCAATTTGTATGACCTTAAAGAAGACTATGAAAACGCCCGCGACCATTACCGGAAAGTTCTGGCGCTTCCCGCCGCCGTCTTCCAGCGCGAGCAGGCGCAGCGATTTATGGAAACTCCTTTCCGCAATTGATGAGAATCTGCTCTTATGTTTAATTTTCTCAATTCCGCGGTTCTGGCGGCAGCCCTCGCGGCGCTCATCCCCCTGCTAATCCATCTCTTTTCCCGTCGGCGGGTCAAAATCATCCCTTTTTCTTCTCTGAAATATCTCAAGGAGATGCAAAAGCGTCAGGTGCGCCGCATCAAAATTCGCCAGATACTGCTATTGATTTTGCGGATGTTAATAGTCTTGATGGCGGTCCTTGCCTTCGCCCGTCCCGCGACCAAAGGCGGGTATGTCGGTTCCCATGCGGGCGTCTCCGCTGTCATATTGTTTGACCGCTCGGCCTCGATGCAGCGACAGGTGAAAGATGGTATTCTATTTGATATCGCCAAGAGCCGCGCCGCCGACCTTCTGAAAAATTTCGGTCAGTCCGATGAACTGCTACTCATACCGTTTGACCGTCAGCCCTCCTTCCCCGCCGGGGAGAGATTCTTTAACCGGGAAGTGGCGGAAAGAATTCTCCAGGAGACCACCCCCGGATTCGACCGCGGCGAAATATCGGACATCGTCGCCAAAGCCCGCGAACTTCTGAATGGAGCCGTCAATCTGAACAAAGAGCTCTATCTGATATCTGACTTGCAGCGAACCTCGCTGGAGAAGGAGGTCGATTCCTCGCTGGAAGGGGTTACCGTATATTGCGTAGAACTGCCAATCGAAACCGACGGCAATAGCGGTCTGGCGGCAGTTGACCTGGGAGGACAGTTGATTGAGGTCGGCAATCCGTTCACGGTTCGCGCCGAAGTGGTCAATTATGACCCTCGCCGCAAGACCGAGCAGCTGGCATCACTCTACATTGACGGCGTGCGGGTGATGCAGTCCGAATTCCAGATAGGCCCCGATGAGAAAACCTCTCTTACTTTCAAAGCAACGGTAACCGGACCCGGTTTTCACTCCGGATGGGTGGAACTCAATGATGACGGTTTCCTTCCGGACAACCGCTACTTTTTCAGTTTTCGAATCCCGGAGCAGTTTAATATTCTGATTATTGACGGCGATGGCGCCGGTGAACTGATGCGACTGGCGCTTGCCCCGTCGGAGGAAACCGGTCGCTACTGGTCGGTCAAGAGAATTCCGCCGGAGCAGTTCTCATCGGTGCGGCTTTCCGAATATGACGCCCTGGTATTGTCAGGAATCAGCGACCCCGATCCCCTGCAGGTTTCGCAGATATTCCGCTTCCTTGACGACGGCGGGGGCCTTTTCTATATAATTGGACCCAATACCAAACCGGCGGCATTCAACAGCAGTTTTGGGAGAACGGTCGATATGCTTCTTGAGTCGCCGATAGCGACTGATTTCAGCGGCGCCGGATATTACACTCTGGAGCGATTCGATTATAATCATCCTATCTTCAAAGCATACGCCGGATTCGCGCCGGAAAAACTCCCCACCCTTCGCTTCTATGCCCTGCCTTCTCTTACTGATGGCTCCGGCAATCGCGACCTGGCGTTTTTTTCCAATGGTTTGCCCGGTGTCGTGGAATCGTCAGTCGGCGCCGGACGAATCATCATTATGACCGCGCCTTTGACCCCCCGGTATTCCGATATCGCCGGGCACTCTTTTTTTGTCCCGTTTGTCATTCGGACTATGGAATATCTTGCCGGCGATATGTCGGCATATGACCTTGAGAATCTGGTCGGCGAGAATATCCTGCGGGTAGTTCCGGAGGATCGGTTACTTTCCGGAATGGCGCAATTGACCGCCCCGGACAATCAGGTGTACCAGCTGGAAGGGACCGAAAAATCGGGGCAGTACCTGTTTGATTGCCGTCCGGTGAGCCAACCGGGAATCTATTCACTACGAGCCGAAAGCGGCACGGTTGACCTCTTTGCCGTCAATATCGACTCTCGCGAAAGCGCCCTTGGGGCGGGCGACTTCCCGGCCATTGCCCTGCAATTGAAATTTGCGGATTACAAAACGATTCCATCGGATAAATCCTCAGAGTCAATCATAACCGAGTCCCGCTACGGGCGGGAACTCTGGAAGATTTTCCTCTGGGCGGCGGCGCTGCTTCTGGCCATCGAAATGTTGCTTTCGCGCGAGAAAGAAATCGAGCCTGAAATCGGATGACCCTCATCGCCGGCGAAAATATCTGCAAGCAGTTCAATCAGAGAACCATATTCAAAGACCTCAGTTTCTCTGTCAATGAAGATGACCGCATCGGTCTGGTCGGTCCCAACGGCATCGGCAAGACCACCCTTTTCCAGTTGATGGCATCCCGCCTCACGCCTGATTCGGGGAATATCGCTCGCTCCAAGTACTGCCGTATTGCCTATCTGGAACAGGAATTCTCCTCAGAGCAATTGCAACAGACTCTCTTCGGGTATGTCAGCGCCGTCCGTGACGACCTGAGCGCGGCGCGGCTGGAACTGGAAGAGGCTGAGCAGGCTCTGACCGAAAACCCCACCTCTCAAAAAGCGATGGAGATTCTGGGTGAGGCGCAGCATAGATTTGAAGCCCTGGGCGGATACCGCTTTGAAACGGAAGTCAGGACGATTCTCCATGGGCTCGGCTTCCCGGAAAATCGCTTCCACAACCGCCTGGAAAATTTCTCCGGCGGCGAGAAAAATCGCGCTTCCCTGGCGCGGCTTCTCGCCGGAAAAAGCACCCTGCTTCTTCTGGATGAGCCCACCAACCATCTCGATATCGAATCGACTATCTGGCTGGAGGAGTTTCTTGCCAAGACCGAGAAGGCGTATATCATCGTCTCTCACGACCGGATGTTTCTGAATAATACTGTCAAAAAGGTCTGGGAACTTGCCGGCGGAAAAATCGAGCAGTATTTCAACGGCTTTGCCGGTTTTCTTCGGGAGAGAGAAGAGCGTAAAGAGCAATTAGAACATCTGTACCGCCATCAGCAGGAAGAAATCAAACGGATTGAAGATTTCATTCGACGCAATATCGCCGGACAGAAAACCAAACAGGCGCAGTCAAAGATGAAATATCTCTCCCGCATTAAGCGGATTGAGCTGCCGACTTCCGAATCCAACCCGGTTGCATTCCGGCTGCAATCCGGCAATCGCTCTTACAATCTGATTCTTTCGCTGGAATCGGCTTATTTTGGATATGGCCATCATCCGGTCGTGCGGGAGGTTTCTTTCAGTCTTTACCGGGGCGACCGGGTCGCTCTGGTGGGTCGAAACGGCTCGGGAAAGACAACTATACTGAGGACTATTCTGGGCGAGTTGGAACCGATAGATGGCGCCATCCGATTAGGGCAGAAAGTTGATGTAGCTTACTTCGACCAGGAACTGTCCGATTTGAATGACGATAATACCGTTCTGGATGAAATCTGGCAGCTGGAGCCGCTGGCCGAAGCCGGGCGGATGCGCACCTTCCTGGCGCGATTCGGGTTTCGCGGCGAAGATGTTCTCAAGAAAATTTTGGTCCTTTCCGGCGGCGAAAAGACCAAACTGGCTCTCGCCAAACTGCTTTATATGCCGGCGAACTTTTTGATACTCGATGAGCCTACCAATCATCTCGATATCGATGCCCGTCAGGCGCTGGAGGAAGCTCTGCGGGAATACCAGGGGGCATATCTGGTGGTGAGCCACGACCGTTACTTTATCGACCGTATTGCCGACAAAATCTTGTATCTTGAGAACGGCGCTGTTAGAATATTTGATGGAAATTATTCCTACCTGAAGGAGAAACTTGATGCCGAGAGAGAGCGCGTGGCGCCGGCAAAAAAAGGGACCGACCCGGAACGACTCAAAGAATATTTTGATTTCAAAAAGATATCGCAGTACAAAGGACGGATTAAAAAAGAGCTGAAGTCGCTGACCTCCCGCATCAGCGACCATGAGCTGATTCTGAAACGTCTTGATGAGGATATCGAACGCAATATCCCCAAAACCGATTGGGAGAGACTGACGGCGGCGTATCAGGAAAAAAACCGGATTGAAAATCTTCTTCTGGAATTATATAGTCGCCTGGAAGAACTGAAGGAATTAGATGCCCAGTATTCTGACATTGAGCGGCAGTCCGATTCGGGACAGCTCGACTGAGCTTCTGCTGTATCGGATAGCCGAGGGAATCGAAAATGGTTCAGAGGAGCCAACCACCAATGAGTTTGTCCGCCTCAACCATTACCAGTTTCTTCCCTGCCAGGCTTGTGGCATAAGCCCCGAACCGGACTTCTGCATTTTTCATGATGAAATTTATCCCCTTTATGACCTTCTTATAAGCGTCGATATCGTGCTCTTCGGTTCACCGGTCTATTTTGACTCCGTTTCGGCTCAAGCCAAGGCTTTTATAGACCGCTGCAACTGCCTGAGACCGCCCGACTTTGAGGGGCTTTCGGGACATCATTTCAAGCGGATTATAATGAAGAAACGGCTGGGCGGTATGGTCTTGGTCGGGGGGGAACGGGGCGAATTCGAAAGCGCCCGAAAGGTCATCGCCGGGTTCTTCAAATGGGTCGAGATTGAAAACTGCGGCAATATCATGTATGAGCATAGGTTCATGAAAGAAATCGGTCCCGTTAAAGACGACCGCTTAAAGATGGATGAAGCCTTTCAGTTAGGCTTGAAAATTGCGAGCAGGCTTCCCGAAATTGCCGGCTGAAACAGTATAGCCCCCTCCCCATCCAGAGTTCAAATTTCCGACAAAAAGAGACTTCCCCGACCGGCCGTACGACCGCTGCATGATTTTGCGGACGGCAGCGGTCGATAATGGAATAGTATTCCTGTACCATATATGAAAGATATTTCGAGCATCGCAACTCCGTCCCTGGCGAATATCGCCCGTCCGGCGCCCTTTGAACTGACCCTGCCGTACGGTGACTATCGTTTCTCGCAACGGCTGTACGAAGTGGTTCATGACTGGGGTATCCCGACCGAATTAGAAGTCTCCTTTCTCCGGCGATATCTCCCCCCGACCGGAGGAAAAGTCCTTGATTTAGCCTGCGGCGCCGGGCGGCACTCGGTCGGGCTGGCTCTCTTGGGGCATACCGTCACCGGAGTCGATATCGGCGGCTTTACTATCGACCTGGCGCGCCACTACGCCCGGTTTCAAAAAGTCGCCGTTGATTTCCAGGTGGGCGATATCAGAAGTATGCCATTACCCGCGGAATGCGACCTCGCCTTCTTTATTTGCGGTCAGATGGCTCATCTTTCTCCCGAAGATAATCAAGCTGTTTTCAGAAAAGTTTTCGGGGCGCTGCGATCTGACGGCGCCCTGGTCATTCATCTGGAAAGACTGGAACCGGAAGACCGCCTGAACCGGACTTTCTGGTACCGCGAGATTAAGCCGCTCTATTTCGAGAATCCCTCACTGGTGCATCGGGAGCAGTACTATTTCCCCACGGAGCAGGTTAAACTGATTCGAGATTTCGCCATTGACTCAGTAACCAAAGCGAGCGGTCTTTTCGGCTATTCGGAGAAAGAATATGCGCCCGAAGAGATTGAGAGGCTCGCCTCTCGCAGCGGTTTCAAAATAATCAGTCTTCACGGCCATTATGATGGCGCCCCGCCCACAGCCGATTCCCGCTATAATATTTTTGTCCTGAAGAAACGGTAATCACGACCCCGATTGGGGTTTAATGAATTATCCCTTGTCAGATGGGAACTTATTTATTATTATTCCGGTTTGTAAATCGGTAAGTTGTACCGGCTTTAAATTAAAGAGGAATAGCGGTGAAAGAGAAGATTCATCCGAAATATTTTGATACCACCATCACCTGCGCTTGCGGTAATGTCATGAAGACCCGCTCCACGGTGAAAGACCTGAAGGTGGAAATCTGCTCTAATTGCCATCCCTTCTTCACCGGTCGTCAGAAACTGATTGACACGGCCGGGCGAATCGAGCGTTTCCGCAAGAAATACGGGATGGACAAAGGCGGCGCGGTGAAAACGGCGGCGCCCAAGAAAAGCAAGAGCGCCAAGACCCGCTGAAGAATTCTGTTCTCATAACCGGTGAGGGCCAGCGTATATTGTTTGGTAATTTTTGACGATACCAATAACAGTATATGAATCGTAAGAGGGAATTATGCCTGACTTAGGGGTCGGCGGACAAGCGGTAATCGAAGGGGTAATGATGCGCTCTCGGGACCGCATTGCTACGGCGGTGCGGATTCCTTCGGGGGAAATTCTGGTCAAGTCCGAGGAATATATTTCACTCACACGGCGTTTCAAGCTTCTCAGTCTTCCGGTCATTAGGGGCGTAATCACTTTCTTCGAAATGCTTATTCTGGGCATAAAGACCCTCAATTTCTCGGCGGATATTGCGGTCAAGGAGATTGAAAAAGAGGAAGCGGCGGCAAACGGCAAGGCTTATATTCCGCAGGAGCGACGTCACAGTTCCCTGGTTCTGGTCGGAACCGCCATCTTCGCCCTCGCCCTCGGCATATTGATATTTTTCTTTCTGCCGCTGGCAATTTCCTCGCTTCTGAATATTGATAAGGGAGCGGTTGGATTCAATCTGATAGCGGGCACTATCCGTCTCATCATGTTTCTGGCTTATGTCTGGGTGATTTCTCTTTTCGGCGAGTTCAAAAGGGTGTTTCAGTATCATGGAGCGGAGCATAAATCAATCTATACCTATGAAAACGGCGAAGAACTGACCATCGAAAATGTCTCCCGCTACACCACATTTCATCCCCGTTGCGGCACCAGCTTCATCCTGATTGTCGCCCTCTTTGCCATCCTGATATATTCGATATCTGACACGATTTACGCCATATTGGCGGGCGCCCCGCCGACATTGCTTAAGCGGTTTCTCCTGCATTTTATCCTGCTGCCACTGGTTGCCGGCGGCGCTTATGAGCTGCTTAAACTCTCCGGAAAGACGCGCGACAACAAACTGACCCGCATACTCATCCAGCCCGGCCTCTGGCTGCAGCGGATTACCACCCGCGAACCATCACCCGACCAAATGGAAGTCGCCATTGTCGCCCTCGAGACCGCTCTTGGTGTTACCGAGTCGAAACTCACCGTCAAAAAGACTTGCCTTTAGCCCTTCGGGCTCTATATTTAATCCCTACTCTATAATTTGAGTTAAACTATGTCGCAATTACTGGCGATTATTGAAAAATACGAGAAACGTTTTGATGAGCTCAACCAGGAGTTAATCCTCCCCGAGACATTATCCAGTCCGAATCGTCTGCGGGTTGTATCGCAGGAACGACGGCAGGTGGAGGATGTTCTCATAGCCGGCAAAGAGTACCGCGACTGCCTCAAAGGTATCGCCGAAGCGCGCGAGATTCTTGAGGAATCCTCCGATGAGGACCTGCGGGAGATGGCAAAACAGGAACTGGAATCCTGCTCCGCCCGTCTGCAGGCGCTGGAAGAGAAACTCAATCTGTTGATTATTCCCCGCGACCCCCATGATGCCAAAAACGCCATCATCGAGATACGGGGCGGCACCGGCGGGGATGAAGCCGCCATTTTCGCGGCTGACCTGTACCGGATGTACAGTCGCTACGCCGAATCTCAAGGCTGGAAAGTAGAACTTCTTTCTTCCAATCCGACAGGTGTCGGAGGGCTTAAAGAAGTCATTTTCATGGTCAAAGGAGAGGGAGCCTATGGTCGTCTCAGATTCGAATCGGGCGTCCACCGGGTTCAGCGGGTGCCGGTGACCGAGTCCCAGGGGCGCATTCATACTTCGGCGGCAACGGTGGCGGTGCTTCTGGAAGCCGAAGAAGTTGACATTAAGATTGAAGAGAAAGATTTGAAAATTGACGTCTATCGCTCATCCGGACCGGGGGGACAATCAGTCAATACCACCGATTCTGCCGTCCGTATCACCCATCTTCCGACCGGGCTGGTGGTCACCTGTCAGGATGAAAAATCGCAGCATAAGAATAAGGCGAAAGCGCTGCAGGTTCTCCGCGCCCGTCTGCTCGATAAAGCGATAGAAGAGCAGAATAAAGAGATAGCGCAAGAGCGGAAGGCGATGGTCAGCACCGGTGACCGCTCGGCAAAAATCCGGACCTACAATTTCCCCCAATCGCGCGTCACCGACCATAGAATCGGCCTGACCTTGCATCGGCTCGACACCATTATCGAAGGCGACTTGGATGAGCTGATTGACGCTCTTCAGAAAGATGACCTGGAGAAGCGCTTGAAGGCGGCGGAAAACTCAAACGAGAAAGCGGCGTAAAAGGACTCGCAGACGCCAGTGAAGCGAATGTAAGCCAATGATAGAAACAACCGCATGGTTTATCTCTAAAGGAATGGCATGATGGACAAAGAAAAAGCGGCAGCTCTGGCGCTTGACCATTGCAAGAAACTGGGGGCAGAATATGCCGATGTCAGAGTGGAGCGGCTCGAGGATGAGAATATCTCTATATCCGACGGTCGAGTCGAGCCGATTGAACAGGCGAGCTCGTACGGTATCGGTATCCGGATACTCAAAAACGGCGGGTGGGGTTTTGCGGCAACGGATATTTTTACCGAAACCTCCATAAGGGAGAAAGCGGCTCTCGCCGCCGAAATCGCTTCCGCCTCAGCCTCGGTCAACCGGCAGAAAACTGCCCTTGCCCCGCTTGAACCGTCGGTCGGCAGTTATCTTTCGCCCCACGAAATTGACCCTTTCACACTTCCGCTGGACCAAAAAATCAGTTTTCTTGCCGACCTTGATGCCGCTATCGCTTCCACCGGCGGCGATAAAATAAATTCCCGCAGTTGCTTCGCCGGCTTCCGCAAACTTGACAAGTACTTCGTTTCCAGTGAAGGCAGCCGGGTAAGCCAGGTCATTATCCAGACCGGCGCGGGATTATCTCTCGGCATGACCAAATCACACCGGGAACGATACGAACGCTCTTTCCCCTCATCATCCGGTCAGTATGAATGCAAGGGATTTGAACTCCTTGAAGAACTGAAAATGAAAGAGGCGATTCCCCGCCTTGTAGAAGAAGTCACGATGCTTCAATCGGCTGTACCTTGCCCCGAAACAACTACCACTCTTCTTCTCTCCGGCGACCAGATGTCGCTGCAGATTCATGAATCGGTCGGACATCCTTTGGAACTGGACCGGGTGTTTGGCTCCGAGCGGAATTTCTCCGGCGTTTCCTTTGCCACGGCCGACCAGCTGGGGAAGCTGAAATATGCCTCCGATATCATCACCATAACCAGCGACCCGACCGCGCTCCATGGGCTTGGCTCCTATGGCTATGATGATGAGGGAGTGCCGGCTAAAGAAGTGGAACTGATTAGAAACGGCATTCTGGTGAACTATCTCTCCTCGCGGGAAACCGCGGCTCGTCTCAATCTGTCATCGACCGGCGCCATGCGCGCTGACGGCTGGGGAAACCTGCCGCTTATCAGGATGACCAATATCAACCTCAGACCGGGCGAGAAATCGTTTGAAGATATTCTTGCCGGCATCGACGACGGCATCTTTATGGACACGGTCAATTCCTGGTCGATTGATGACGAGCGGAAGTTTTTCAAATTCGGGTGCGAAATCGGCTGGCTGATAAAGGGCGGCAAACTTACTACTCCGATAAAGAACCCTACCTACTCCGGCTGCACCACCGATTTCTGGAACAACTGCATTGCTGTCGCCGACAAAAATTCCTACCGGGTCTGGGGGGTGCCCAACTGCGGAAAAGGAGAACCGGGACAGAATGCCCGCACCGGGCAGGGGACGTCACCGGCATGCTTCACCAATGTTCAGGTGGGAGGTTAAGGCAATGATTTCCAAAGACCAGGCGTTGACTCTTCTGGAGAAAGTTCTTTCCCTGACTAAGGCAGATATGGCCGAGGCGGTTCTCGAGAAAAACCGTCTCAGCCTCACCCGCTTCGCCGAATCGAAAATACATCAGAATATCGATACCGAAGAGACCATTCTGTATCTCCGGACGGCAAGAGATAAGAAAGTATCGGTGGCTGTGACCGGAGATATCAGCGAGGAAGGCCTGAAGAGCGTTGTCGCCCGCGGCGCCGCCATGCTGGATTACACTTTGCCTGACGAAAAATTTGCCTCCTTCCCTCCCCCGGATACGACTCCGGTCGCAGAGAATTCTCTTTCGGAGGGCACCGCTTCTTTCGGACCGGACAAACGTGCCGAAGCGGTCCAGCATATCGCCAATGTCGGCAGGAAAGGAAATCTCGAAGGCTCCGGGGCGATTCGTCTGGAGACGAAAGCGCTGGCGGTAGCCAACAGTCTTGGGGCCAGACGGTATTTTGTCGGCAATAGCGCCCAGCTTTCCGCCACCGTCTCCGGAAAAGACAATATCTCCGGGTGGGCGATTGAGTACAACCCGGATGCTTCAAAACTGAATGTTGCCCATGTTGCCAAAACCGCCACAGAAAAAGCGGTAACCTCCCGCGCCCCGGCGGCGCTTCCTGATGGCCAATATACTGTTATCCTTGAACCGGCCGCAGTTGGGCAGCTGTTGCTTCTTCTCGCCTTCATGGGATTCGGAGGAAAGACATTCGTGCAACAGAGGTCGTTTATGTCGGGTAAACTCGGTCAAAAAATCGCGGGCGACAATTTTACTGTCATTGAAGACCCCACCGACCCCGATTTCAAGGCGATTCCCTTTGACTATGAGGGTGTGGCAAGAAAAAAAGTTCCTCTCATCGAAAACGGCATCGCCAGCGGAGTAGTTTACAATTCCTATTACGCCGGTCTGGGCGGAACGGTATCCACGGGCCATGCCCTGCCCCCCAATAACAGTTATGGTCCATATCCCAAATGCATGGTGGTCGCTGGAGGGGAAAGCAGTATCGAAGAAATGATAAGAAATACCGAAAGAGGGATACTGATTACCCATTTCTGGTATCTCAATTTTCTCAACCCGATGCGAACCATGGTGACCGGCACGACCAAAGACGGCACCTTCCTGATTGAAAACGGCGCCGTCAAATCGGCCGTGAAAAATATGCGAACCAATCAGTCGATTCTGGAGGCGTTTTCCAACATCTACGCCATATCAAAGGAGCGGGTGGTCTATCCGCAGTATTCGGTGCTGATGAAAGTGCCGGCAATGCAAATCGGCAATTTTAACCTGGCGGCGGAAGAAGAGGAGGAGAGCAAATGTTGAGACGGGATTTTATCAAGAGTTCGGCATTTATCGCCGGGGGGATTATGTTTCTTCCTCAAATCCCCCACGCTTTTGAGCCGGAAGAGAACTCCCCGCTTCACTCGCGGAAAAAAGCGCTCAATTTCCACGGGCATCCCCGCTCCGGATGCGCTTCGCGACCGGAACTGGCTCCTATGCTTGAAAAGGGATTTGCCGGCATGCCGCCGTTCTAAGAGATGGATAAGCGGGAATTCCAGAACTTAATCAAAAACGCTGAAAAGAAACTGGAAGCGGCCGGAATTGAATCCCCAACGGCCGAAGTGGAAATCATCCTCGAGCATCTTCTCGACGTCGAAAGGCTCAGTCTTTATCTGCACGGCGCCCAACTCATCGACGACAGCATCCTCGGCAAATTCCGGGAGATAGTCGATAAACGTATCACCCGCTACCCGCTGCAATATATTCTGGGGGAAGCCTGGTTTTACGGACGAAAATTCAGAGTTACTCCGGCGGTGATGATTCCGACCCCGGAAACCGAAATCCTCTGCGACCTGGCGATAAATTATCTGAAAAACGAATCTATCGCCGCTCCGGAAATCCTCGATGTCGGGGTCGGCTCAGGAGTTATCTCCGTGACAGTTGCCGCGGAACTTCCCAACGCCCGGGTCACCGCGCTGGATATATCTCCGGAAGCGCTCGAAGTCGCCTGCCAAAATGCTGTCGCGCTGGGTCAAAGCGGTCGGATTGATTTTGTGCGGACCGACGGTTTTGACGCCTTGCCCGAATCCGGGAAATTTGACCTGATTCTGTCGAACCCCCCTTACATTGCGGAAGATGAATATAAATCGCTTCCGACCGAGGTTCTCGCCGACCCCAAAATCTCCCTTGTCTCCGGAAAAGAAGGGCTCGACTTCATCCGCCGTCTCATCCAAGACTCCCCCCGCTTCCTCAAAGAGAAAGGACGCCTAATGTTTGAAATTGGATATGACCAGGCGGATAAAATATTGGAACTGACCAAAGATGACAACCGCTATCGCTCCCTTTCAATTATCAAGGACCTCAACAATATCGACCGGGTGGTGATTTTGAGCATATGAGAGAATCTTTTGCATCCTTAAAAGGTCGCGTTCGAAAAATTATCGCCCTTTTGAAAAAGGCGTACCCCAACGCCGCCTGCTCGCTCAATTTCCAGACGCCACACCAATTATTGGTGGCGACCATTCTCTCGGCGCAGTGCACCGATGAAAGGGTCAATGCCGTAACGCCGTCTCTGTTTAAAAAATACAAAAGTCCCTCTGATTTTGCCGCAGCCGATTTATCGGAACTGGAGAATGATATCCGCTCCACCGGATTTTTCCGCAATAAGGCGAAGGCGATAAAAGAGTCCTCCCGACTGCTTGAGGAGAAATACCGGGGCGAAATGCCGCAAACGCTCGACGAACTAATCCAGCTCCCTGGGGTCGGCCGCAAGACCGCTTCTGTCGTGCTCGGCGCCGCTTTTGGGAAAGCGGAGGGGATTGTGGTCGATACTCATGTCGCCCGCCTCTCTCGGCGACTGGGATGGACTTCTCATGATGACCCCTTCAAGATAGAACAGGACCTGATGAAACTGATTCCGCGCGATGACTGGATTATTATTGCACACCTGCTTATCGACCATGGCCGCGCTGTCTGTATGGCGCGCCAGCCGCATTGCCGCGACTGCCTTCTATCCCGACTCTGTCCTTCTGCAAGCAAATATCTGAAAGTCAGCAAAAACTGATTGGCGCCGATACTGTATAATAGATTGAGAGTCTGATATATGATATTGATAATCCTGGGTATTCTGGCGCTTCTGTTGACGGCGTTCCTATGCTCAACAATTCGTTTCAGTTTCCAGTACGACCGCCGGACGCAGTTCTTTTCTTTGCGTTATCTAATAGCCTCGCTCACTGTCTATCCTCTCAAAAAACAGGGGGTCGTATCTCTGGCTGGATTTCCGGTAAAGGCATTTGAACAGGAAACTCTCCGGGCATCGACAACTAAAAGAATGAAAAAGAAGAAAGTCCGCCTCCCGACCGACTGGTTAGACTTGTGGCAAACTTTATATCGCGGGGAACTGCGCGCTTTCAAGACTGTCCTGGGCAAGATCAGGGTAAAATATCTGTCTCTCGAATTTTCTGGAGGGCTTCTCAACCCCTTCCAGACCGGTATTGCCATTGGCGCCTTTTACGCTCTGAAGGGAATGTTTCCGAGCATTATGAAATATGCCTCATTCCATCCTGATTACACTTCAAGCGGACTCAGATTTGAAGGAAAGGGGCTTGTCTATATTAGAATTTATCATATCTTAGTATTGGCCCTCAGGTTACTTATAATAAAAGTCAGCGCTTACTGGCGCGAAAAGTCACAAACAAGAAAGAAAGGAGCGGCATATGCCCAATAATGTATCTGAGATTTTGAAAAATATTGTCGGGGAATTGAAAGAGATGGCGCGCTCACAGACAATAGTCGGTGAAGCGATTACAGTTGGCAATAAGACGGTAATACCGCTGGTGAAAGTAACGGTCGGCTTTGGCGCCGGCGGGGGACAGCGCTCGAAGGAATCGGCGGAAGATTTCGGGGGCGGCGGTGGCGGCGGCGCTCAGGTCGAACCGGCGGCGTTTATCATAATCGATGGCGACAAAGTCTCCTTCCTCTCCAGCAAAGCGGGAAAGCTTGACAATCTAATTGAAGCGGTTCCGGCCCTAATCGGCAAGTTTCTTGACCGCAAAATGGAAGCAAAAGAGACTAAGAGCGAAACCGAATAGATAGATTTCTTAAGTCATCGATTTCATCAGGTTACAAGGGCGCTTCGGCGCCCTTTTATTTTGGCGCCGGCTGGCTAAAGAATTCTTGAGGTCATCCGATTGAATAATCCAAATTGAGCAACGGAACCTGGAGGATAAGATTATGCCAACTTCTACTTGCCAAACCTGTGCCCGCCCTATGCGGGATAAAGCGGACTTTCCCCGGGGGAATTTTTCCAGTCTGTACTGCTCCGATTGTGTCGACGCCCGGGGTATTCTCAAATCGAGGGATGAAATTCGGGCGCAGATGATTCAGCTGCGGGTCAACCGACAGGGGATGACTGAGGATGAAGCGGTGGAACAGGTCGACAATCTCCTGCGGCGGCTTCCGGCCTGGACCCGTCCACAGGCCGTAACGTTCTGATATCCTGTTGCCGGATAATCTCTTGCCTTCCCGGTCGGCTTTCCGGAAGGTCTCTCAAACGACGGCGGAACATTCGGCCGATTCTGATGTTAGTCATATTCAAGAGTTTTACCTTGTTTAATTGATGACAATCTTTATATTATTGTCAATTAACAGGAATCGCCTGTTCAGGGTTTGAGCAGGTTGTCGATATATCTTAGGAGGAGAGATTGCAGACTCTTCTGATATTCTGGTGGGCGGCGGGCAGTCCGGACCCAAGTGGCGCCGGCGGTGCCGGCGGGCTACTTGCCACCTGGGGGATGTTAATCCCGCTCTTTCTGATTATGTATCTTTTGCTTATAAGGCCTCAACGCAAAAGACAAAAAGAGCATGATAAGCTTTTGAAGGAACTGAAAAGAGGCGACAAAGTGGTTACCACCAGCGGCATGTTTGGAACCATCTTTGCCATAAATGACGAGAAAAATATCGTCGTCCTCAAAGTAAGTGAGGACGTCAAAATGGAGTTTTTGAAATCCTCCATTGCGGCTCGAGTAGAGTAATTTTTGAGAGGTCCCGGCTGTGAAGCCGAGGCAAAGAGGAGTTTTCGTGGCGGTAAGGCCGATTGTTCTGTACGGCGACCCGGTTTTGCGGGAAAAAGCCCAGCCGGTCGAAAAAATTGACCGGAAGATAAAAAATTTGGTGGCTGATATGATTGCCACCCTTAAGCATGCCAATGGGCTTGGTCTGGCGGCTCCACAGGTTGGAGAATCTTTCCGTATTTTCATCATTGATATTTCCGCTCTGGACTTGACCGAGTCTGTCCGGGTTTTCATCAATCCGGAAATCCTGGAAACCTCCGGTGAGGTTGTGATGGAAGAAGGTTGTCTCTCCTTTCCCGGTATCTACCAGAAGGTTCAGCGAGCCGAACGGGTCCGGGTGAGAGCTACTGACCTTGAGGGAAAAGAGTTTACTTTGAGCGCCTCGGGCATGCTTGCCCGGGCAATTCTTCATGAGTACGACCACCTCGAGGGGAAACTATTCATCGATTATATTTCACCGGTCTCCCGTGCCTTGTTAAGCGGCAAATTGCGCAAGCTGGCTGCAACCGCGCAGATTTAGTCTGCCAACCGCCTCGATTCTAAACGAAATGAAGGTCGTCTTTATGGGGACGCCGGAGTTTGCCCGGCGACCGCTGGAGTATTTGTACAAGAATACTCATCATGATATACTGGCGGTAGTTACCGGCCCGGATAAGCCGTCAGGCCGCGGTCAAAAACTTTCTCCAACCGCCGTCAAGGAGGCCGCGCTTCAACTTGATATCCCGGTCTTCTCGCCGGAATCGCTTAAGGATTCCGGATTCCATGACCAGATAAGGAAGATCGGCGCCGATATCTTTGTGGTGGTCGCTTTCCGAATCCTGCCGGAATCGCTGTACGCCATTCCCCCCCATGGCTCTATCAATCTGCACGGCTCGCTTCTGCCTAAATACCGCGGCGCCGCCCCGATAAACTGGGCTATTATCAACGGCGAAACCGAAACCGGCCTGACTACCTTCTTCCTGCAAAAAAAAGTCGATACCGGCGATATTATTTTTCAGGAAAAGGTCACCATCGGGAGTGGTGAGACCTTTGATGAGCTCTATGAGCGGATGTCGCATCTGGCCGGCCCCGTTCTCGAAAAAAGTCTGAATCTGATAGAGCGGGAAGAGGTCATACCGTTGCCGCAGGACAGCCGGCTGGCTTCCCCCGCGCCCAAACTTTCGCCGGAAGATTGCCTTATCGATTGGGGATTTCCGGCGGTGCATGTTATCAATTTTGTACGAGGGCTCTCGTCGGTGCCGGGAGCCTATACTTACCATAGAGATAAGAAACTGAAAATTCTGCGCGCCGGCATTGCCGGTCCGCGCGATGTCAACGATTTACGTCCTGGCCGCATTCGGGAGGATAAGAACCGCTTGCTGGTCGAGGTGGCTGACGGCCTTGTCGAACTGCTCGAGGTAATTCCCGAAGGGAAAAAACTGATGAGCGGCGCCGAATTTGTCCGCGGTTACCACCCCACCCGCCAGGATATTCTCGGGGCAAAAAATACAAAGGAAATTCTCCGCCCATGAAAAAAGAAATTCTAATCAATTCCTCCGAATACGAAACACGGGTAGCGATTCTCGAGGACGACCGTCTGGTTGAGCTTTATGTCGAAAGACCGCAATCGGAGCGTCTCGTCGGCAATATTTATAAAGGGAAGATAAAGACGGTCCTTCCCGGTATGCAGGCCGCTTTTATTGATATCGGACAGGAAAAAGCCGCTTTTCTCCACGCTTCGGATATCGGCGATGTCTCCGATGGTCCCCAGTTTGACTCCGAACTGGTCGATGAGGAATCTCCGGCTGATATTGTTCGCAAGGCGCGCCGGGCCGGCATCGAAACGGTCCTCAAAGAGGGGCAGGACATTCTGGTGCAGGTCATCAAAGAGCCGATCGGCAATAAGGGTCCGCGGGTGGCGACCGATGTCTCCATACCGGGGCGATATCTGGTGCTGGTGCCGGATGATGACCATGTTCGGGTGTCGAAAAAAATCTCCAACTGGGGAGAGAAGCGACGTCTCAAAAAAGTCATCTCCCCCTTGAGACCGGAAGGATTCGGTCTGATTATCCGCACCGAAGCGGAAGGAAAAAACGAGAATGATTTTCGTTCCGATGTAAAACGACTCCTGAAGCTCTGGTCGCGGCTCAAACGCCGCTCGGAGCTGACGAAAGCTCCGGCTCTTATTCATAAAGAAGTGGAAATTACGACATCGATTATACGCGATATTTTCACCGATGACGTAGAGCGGCTTCTGGTCGACGACCGCACCGAATACCGCACCATTATGGCGTATGTGCGACAGGTTATGCCGCATCTTCGGAAACGGGTAATCCTCTATCGCGGCGCCACCCAGCTTTTTGACCTGTACAAACTGGAGCCGGAAATCGACAAGATGCTCGAGCGGAAAGTCTGGATAAAAAAAGGCTCGTACCTGGTAATTGACCAGACCGAAGCGATGGTCACTATCGACGTCAACACCGGCCGCTTTGTCGGCAAGGGAGACCAGGAAACCACGATTCTTCGCACCAATCTTGAAGCCGCCAAGGAAATCGCCCGCCAGATTCGACTGCGCGATATCGGCGGTCTAATCGTCTGCGATTTTATCGATATGTACAGCCGCGAGAACCGCCGCCGTCTGTTCGAAGAATTTAAGAATGCTTTTCGCAACGACCGCGCCAAGAAAGCGCTCTCGCCGGTCAACGAATTCGGGCTGATTGAACTGACGCGGGAACGGATTCGCCCCTCTCTCATTTTCACCTTTTCCGAAGCCTGTCCTCATTGCCACGGGTTCGGGCGGATTCTCTCCCGGGATACCGTCGCCACCAAAATCGAACGCTGGTTCAACCGCGCCAAAGTTGACGGAAGATTCAAGCGCTTTCATCTCAGCATCTCCCCGCAACTGGCCGAATCGCTTATCAGCAACGGTGTCAACCGCATCGGCAAGATTATGAAAGTTCACGGATTCAAAATAAATCTGATTCGCGATACTACCATCCCGATGCAGGAATTCAAGGTTTATGACGCCGACGCCAATAATGAGCTGACCGACATTTACAAAGGTTAGGAACAACGGTAGAAGATTCTTAAATTCCACCGGGGTTAGCCTCCCCATGGCACTGATGAGAAAATTTGACAGCAATTCTGTTATCTTTGTCGCCCTCGTCAGTCTCTTCATTCTGGGGCAGTTTCTTATTGGAACGTATTCTCCCGTTTCCGGGGAGTTCGTATTTGACGCCCCGGCCGATATCGATTTTCTCTATTACGGCGCCATCGCCAACAGTCTCTTAAATGACTTTCCCCCGCCCAATCCCGCTTTCTGCGGCGAAAAACTGACTCAGCCGTTCCTGCAGTACTACCCTCTCGCTTTACTGAGCGAGATATTTGACCCTTTTACCGGTATCCGAATTCTCAATGTCGGTTATATAATTCTGTTGGGACTGCTATTGAGACGCTACTTTCCCGCGAATTATGGGCGACCGCTGCTTCTGCTTACCGCCGCTTCAACTTTTATGGCCGACCTTAATTCCCTCGGGGTTGATCTGATTGCCCGCGGTTTCACTCATGCCCCGTTTTTTATTCTGCTGACGGTTGCACTGTTCGACAGGAAGGTAATATTGCGCTCCCTGGCAATCTTTTTTGCCGCCCTACTAAACGGTTATCTGTTGCTTATCATCGCCCCTTTCCTGGCTATCCTGGCTGCCTGGAAACGCACAAGTGCCAATCTATCTATTTTTGTCTCCGCCGTTGCCGGACTGGCCGCGGCGGCACTGTTTATTTCGACCGTTGCGGAGACGCGACCTCTTTTGCAGGTTCTGACGGCGTCTTTTCGTTTCGACCCCTCTGAGATTTTAATTCATGCGGCGCCGATGATTATCCTGGCGGTTATCTACCGCCACCGTGAGATGACGCTCCTTCTCTCCCTGGCAGTGATATTCGGTTCTCTGATTCATTACAACCCGTTCTTTCCTATTTTCCTGGTCTATTATGCCGGCGCCATGAATGTCGCTATGGAGAGCCCAAAAATCAGGGCGGGAGAAACTCTTGCCGCTCTTGTTCTGGCGGCGCTCTTTCTCGGCTTTATCCTGACCTCCTACCAGAAGTATGACCCGTATCGCGGCAACTATTATCCCCGCGCCGACTCTCGATTGAAGCCGGCGTTCGACTGGATTAGAGCCAATACCGCGCCGGACGATTGCTTCTTTTCCCTCACGGCTGACGGCGCTGATATGGCGCTGGTCATGACGATTCGTCCTGTTTATCTGGGGTATATCAGCCATCTCTCCCATCTGGGAATCACTTGGCAGGAACGGTACAACGCCACCCTCCGCTTCGGCGAAACCGGCCAGGCGCCCGAAGAAGTCCGCTATATCTTCTATGGTCCGGTAGAGCAGCAATATTTCCCCAACGTCTCTCCCCGATATCCGGCAGTTTACCGTGACAGTGTTGTCACTATTTATTCCCGCTATTAAGATTTGGCACCATCTCTCTGCCCCGCGCGCATCAGTGGAAGACATCTCTTAAAACCGGCAAAGGCGAATTGTTCAATAATTGAGCAGCTGCCGGAGTTGGCTGCAACCTCTAACGGCGCAACGGATAGCCTTGATTTTTTTGTTTATTATCGCCGCGATTCTTATTATCTTTCGAGCCGTCCGAAACAGCAACGGCAGAATATTCGTAACCTGTACTGAAAGGCAAAGTTGCCTGACCTTGATAAGACATTGATTGAAAGCGCTCTGGCCGGAAGTCAGGATGCCTACCGCGAATTGATGGAGCGGCATCGCACGGCCATTTATCATATCGTTTTCAAATTCGTTCGCGAGAAGGAGGCAACTAATGACCTGGTGCAGGAGACTTTTATGAAAGCTTTCGCCTCGCTGGAAACTTACCGCTCTGAATATAAATTCTCCACCTGGCTGTACCGCATCGCCGCCA
>JBFMEF010000145.1 GCA_040753495.1 Candidatus Zixiibacteriota bacterium | reverse complement strand
CGGCAATACCATTCGCGGCTTGGTAATTAATCAGTTCCAGCAGTGCGGTATCTATATTGTGGGCGCCCCCGAGGCGGCGACCAATCTTATTTACTGCAATTTCATCGGCACCAGCCAGTCCGGCGCTATCGACATCGGAAACGGCACCAATATGGCGAGCCTCTGGGCCGGAGTTTACATCTGCAATCAAGCCAACGGCTGGACTTTCCTGAACACCGTTGACCGCAACCTGATTTCTGGAAATTATACCGAAGGAGTTGCGATTATCGGGCCTATTCAACCCGGCGACGTCTACAACAACACTGTCTCCGGCAACTATATCGGAACCGATATTACCGGCACCATGGACCTCGGTAACGACCATGACGGCGTTACTCTGGCCGAGGGGACACATGATAACAACATAACCGGGAATCTCATTTCCGGCAATGATTACTCCGGTGTCGGAATAAACGGATTTAATAATATTCCTTATCCGGTGCCGCCGATTCAGACTTACAGCAACGTTGTTTCCACCAATATTATCGGGATGGATATTACGGTCACTAAAGCGCTGCCGAATTCGTGGCACGGGGTTTCTATTGGAATGTACGGACCGTCATTCTGGGGCTGCGCCGACCGGAATGTAGTAGGACGCAATATCATTGCTCACAATGGGAGAGATGGTGTAGCGCTCTGGGAGGATGCCGTAAATAATATTAACGCCGACCGCAACTGGCTCACGCAAAATTCTATCTTTGACAATCTGGGCCTCGGTATTGATATCTGGGATAACGGCGTTTCCCCCAATGACCCTCTTGACCCTGATGCCGGGCCTAATCAGGAAATCAACTTCCCGGTAATCACCAATATTGTCTATGCCGCCGGCACAACCACCATTACCGGCACGGTCGATATCGGCTCTCCGCCCAACCAGGCTACCGTGGAAGTTTTCAAGGCGGCTTTAGACCCGACCGGATTCGGCGAGGGGATGGCTTACCTCGGCAACAGCACTCCGGACGCGCTGGGCAACTGGATTTTTGTCGACCTCACCCTGGTTCCCGGCGACACCGTCACGGCCACTGTCACCGATGTCAGCAATAATACTTCTGAATTTTCCGCCGTCATGCCGGTAACTGCGCCGCAGGACAGTGATGGCGATGGCATCCCGGACCCATCAGATAACTGCCCCTTTAATTACAATCCGGCGCAGGAAGATACCGACCAGGATGGAGTCGGAGATTCCTGCGATAACTGCATTTATGTCTATAATCCGGGTCAGGCAGATGCCGACGCGGACGGCTTAGGTGACGTCTGCGACAACTGCCCCAACAATTACAATCCGGGTCAGGCTGACGGCGATAATGACGGTTTCGGCGATGTCTGCGACAACTGCCCCACCATCTACAACCCGGGTCAGGAAGATTCTGACCAGGACGGCCTGGGAGATATCTGCGACCCGGACTATCCCATCTATTACAAACCGGGATATCCCGATTACGCACCTTTCGGAATGCCGGATATTGACCAGAAGCAGATGCCCTGGTCTAACGGCGTGCAGTGGACACATTGCGGACCGGTGGCGGTCTCGAACTGCCTTTTCTGGTTCGATTCCAAATACGAATATCTGCTTAATCCCTTATCACCTCCGCCCCCTGCCGTCAGTGACAATTTCCGGCTGATTTCATCAACAGTGATGATGATTGATGACCACGATGCCAACAATGTCCCGCCGGTGGTCAATAACCTCGCCGCCATTATGGGAACCAGTCCCATCGGTACCGATATCAACCTGATGTACGGCGGAGTCAATGCCTATCTGACTTCTCTCGGGCTGGATGATTCTTTCCAGGTGACGCTCTACCCGCAGCCGACCTGGGAACTGATTCGGGGAGAGGTCAAACGGAGCCAGGATGTCATTCTTCTGCTTGGGTTCTGGCAGCCAGATGGCGGCTCTCCTGTCGGCTGGTCTCGTATCGGCGGGCACTATGTAACAGTGGCCGGTGTTGATACTCTCAACCAGCTGGGAGCGGCGTCGATTCATCTCTCCGACCCGTATTTCGACCTCTACGAGGGCGACCCGCCAGCCCCGCCGCATCCTTCCAATATGCATAATGACCTGAGATTAATCTCCGGACCGCACGGGACAATCTTTCATGACGGTTATCAGGTGGCGCCGTCAGGAAGCCCGGGAGGGATAGTCGGCTTGCCGGGATATGCCATTATGGCTAATCCGCCCTTTTATACCCAGCAGTTTTACGGGTTGAATTGCCCGCCGGAATTCATACCCTTCCAGGCTCCCTGGCTTCAGGGACCGATCAGCACCGAGATTGAATATGCCATGACCATCTGCCCGCGGGAATTTGTCTGCGATTGCCGACCGGGTGACGCCAACGGCAACGGCAGTTACAACATTCTTGATGCCACCTACATTATCTCTTATCTCTTCAAGAGTGGTCCGGCGCCGACGCCGTATCGGATATGTTCCGGTGATGCCAACTGCAACTGTGTCGTCAACATTCTTGATGCCACCTATCTGATAGCGTACCTTTACAAGCAGGGTCCGTCTCCCTGCACCTGCCAGCAGTGGGTCACCCAGTGCGGGCTGCCGCTGCGAAAATAATTCGGCAATTCCGCCAGAGATTAAGGGCGCACGAAAGTGCGCCCTTTCCATTTCTAACGGCCCGGTAGAAGAGATTGATTATGGAAATCAAATTCCATTATCACCGTTATTAATCTACCAAACGCCGATAATATCATCGATGTTGATATAATTAGACGTCTAATTCCATTTTTCTGCAAAAATATCTTGACAAAATTGACCCATATAATCTATATTGATATTGCAATCTGATAATCAAAGAGCGATTTCCTTTCGGCTCATTAGAGAGCGATTTTTTCGATAAGTTTACTGGCATGGTCGCAAGCCTGTTAAGGCGTTGATTCGCGACCGGATCCTTGTCATAAAGTTAGGAACTCCCTCCGTACCGGAGGTGACCGCAAACAGTTCTTCTCTTAAACTACATTGGAGGTAGATGTATGCGAAAAGCGCTTCTCATTCCGCTAATTTTCTTATGTACCGTCGCTCTCCGGGCGATGGCGCAGTTCCCGCCGGCCGGAACTGATGACTATCTGGCGATGGGACGAATTACTCTCCAGACCGGTACCTGTCCGCTGGAAACAATCGATTTGAACGGCACCGTCAAAGTTCAGCGAGGCAGTCCCTTTGACCCCGGCGACGGTCGTGATGAGATTCCGACCGAGATGATTCAGATGAGCCTTACCGGTTCCGCTCCCTGTAACGGTCCCATAATCGTTAAAGTCCAGATGACTCCGGCTCCGCCCAGTATCGGCAAGATAAAGGCTCAAAATGTTTCTCCCGATTATCCGGCCGATTCCTTTTTTGATGTCTTTGTCGAAATAGAACTGGTCAGCCTCACCCTGGTGTCAAGCAGTCCCATTCCAATAAGCGGTGTCATCAACAATATCCCCTGGATTGGGCAGACTCACGCCGGATTTCCCCTTACCCCTATTGACCTTATTGACAAATTTAATGGCACCCATATGGGTCAACTTTCCGCCTTTTCCTGGACGCCGACCGGAATCAACACCTGTCCTCCCGGTCCTGCCTTCTGCGACAGTGTCACGACCGACCGCTGCCTTCTGATTTGCCCGGCATCCGATGTTGTTTACAGAGTAGTTTTGAAGGATAGCTGTGGCAATCCGGTTTGCGACACTCTTAACACCTGGCTTGATTTCAGTCAATGCAACGCTATTCCATGCCCGGGAGAGGAGCCGTTTTGGCCCAATGTCTTTCCCGATTCCTGCGACCCGGCCACCGGCGCCCATTTCTTCACCGTTGATGCCGGTCAGCAGGGCTGCACCAACTGCCCGGTCGGTTTGATAGTAAACGGATTCTTCTGCCGGGTAGTTGAGGCGCGCTTCTTTGACACCAACGGCGACCTTTGCGTTCTGCCGAATGACTTTGTCGGTGGTCCCTGTAATGACTATGACTGCGATTTAATCCTGACTCCCAATGACCAGACAATTTTCGCCGCTCATCTTGACCATTGCTGCACATCGCCCTGTCCTCCCGGACCCCCCTTCTGCGACAGCACCAAGTTTACCCGCTGCCTGAATATCTGTCCGCGCTCTGACGTAGTCTGGGTAGCGGCGCTCAAGGACAGCTGCGGCAATCCGGTCTGCGACACCATCGGCACCTTCCTTGACTTCTCCAACTGCCCCGCTATGCCCTGTCCGAATGAAGAGCCTCTCTGGCCCCGGGTGCGTCCCGATTCCTGCAACCCTCTCACCGGCGAGCATTATTTTACCGTCGATGCCAGTCTTCAGGATTGTGCCGACTGCTTCCCGATTCTCTTTGTCAATTTCACTCCCTGCGAAACGATTCAGGCGATGTTCTATGATATCAATGGGGACTTCTGTGTTACCCCCAATGACTTTATTGGGCAATCTTGTAACGACTATAATTGTGACGGCATTGTGGATACTCAGGACTTCCTTATCCACTCGGCTCATCTCGAACACTGCTGCCCCGGCGCTCCCTGCCCGCCCGGACCGGCCTACTGCGACAGCATCCGGACCAACAGTTGTCTGCTCGTCTGTCCTCTTTCCGATATCCCGTACCGCGTGGTCCTGAAAGATAGTTGCGGTAATCCAATTTGTGATACCCTGGGTACATATCTTTCCTTCGCCAATTGCCCGGCGTTCCCCTGCCCTGGCGAAGAACCGAATTGGCCTATCGTCCGTCCTGATTCCTGCGACCCGGCCACCGGAGTTCATTTCTTTACTGTTGACGCCAGCCTCGATGTCTGCACCATCTGCGCCGCGGTTCTCTATGTGAATAATCAGCCTTGTCGCGATATCCCGGCATACTTCCTCGACATCAACGGCGACCGCTGTGTAACCGACGCCGACCTTATACCGGGCGCGTTATGTAATGATTACAACTGCAATGGTCAACTTGACGCCGATGATGTCGGCATCCATAACCTGCATAAAGGACATTGCTGCCCCGGCGGACCCTGCCCGCCCGGACCGCCTTTCTGCGACAGCATCTTCGCCGAACCATGCATCCTTATCTGTCCTAAGTCCGATGTCGTCTATCCCGTTGTCGTTAAAGATAGTTGCGGCAATCCAATCTGTGACACCCTGGGTATCTGGCTTGATTTCTCGCAATGTCCGGCGCAGCCCTGCCTTGACCATGAACCGGCCTGGCCGCGAGTTTTCCCTGACTCCTGCGACCCGACCACCGGAACGCATTACTTTACGGTCGATGCCGGTCTGCTCGACTGCACCATCTGCCAGGTCGGGTTATTTGTCAACGGTCTTCTCTGCCGGGTGATTCAAGCCCGCTTCTTTGATATCAACGGCGACCTCTGTGTGACCGGTAACGACTTTATCGGGCAGATCTGTAACGACTATGATTGTGACGGGCAAATCACACCGGCCGACCGTCTCATTTTCGACGGTCATCTCAATCATTGCTGCTGCGACTGCAAACCGGGCGACGCCAACGGCAACGGCAGCTATAACATTCTTGATGCCACCTATATCATTTCTTATCTGTTCAAGAATGGTCCGCCGCCGATGCCGTATCGTATCTGTTCCGGCGACGCCAACTGCAACTGTGTCGTCAATATTCTTGACGCCACCTATCTGATAGCGCACCTCTACAAGAACGGTCCGGCTCCCTGTACCTGCGAGCAGTGGGTCGCCAACTGCGGCTTGCCATTGAGAAAACAGTAAACTTCGGTCCTGTTTCTTTGCTCCTAAAGACCCCCGGCTAAGAAGCCGGGGGTTTTTTATTGCGCTGGAGCCGGTTGACGATTCCCTCTGGCAGAGTTATATTTCACCCCATTGAATTTGCTGAAGTGTACATCTTATCTCAAAAGGAGAGAACTATGAAAGGCAACGACAAGATAATCGCCACTCTCAACAGCCTCCTGGCGGATGAACTGACCGCCATCAATCAATATATGGTCCATTCTGAGATGTGCGCCAACTGGGGGTACGAGCGGCTGCATGAGAAAATTGAAAAGCGGGCGATAGATGAAATGAAACATGCTGAGAAGCATATCGGACGGATTCTCTTCCTGGAAGGAACGCCGGTTGTCAGTAAGTTAAAAGAGATGCATATCGGCAGCGATGCCGAAGCTCAGCTGAAGAACGATTGCTCCGAAGAAATGAACGCCATTAAGGCGTATAATGCCGCCATTAAAGAGGCCGCCGACGCCCACGACAACGGCACGCGGGAAATGCTCGAGTCTATCTTAAAAGACGAAGAAGAGCATCTCGACTGGCTCGAAGCCCAGCTAGACCAGATTAAACAGATGGGACTACAGAATTACCTACTGGGGCAAAAATAGAGAGATAAAAAGCCGGTTTCTCACAGGTGAGAAGTTGCAAATGAAATGACTCAAGACCCTCGACTTATAAGGAACATATTTCCTCAGTCGAGCGGTCTTGAGTGTCCGGTGACAGGAATTCTCCCGCATTAGCAGCAGAAGACTTTAACTTTCTTGTCGTTCTTCTCGATTTCGATCGGGCTTTCCTCCAACGCCGACAAAACCTCCTCCAGTTTCTTGGAATCGAGCTCATTCAGGTTGAAATTGAACCCTTTTTCAGAGAACTGGCTGTTGAGTGTCTCGACTGTCTGCCGCGGCATCACGGAGCCAAGCTTGATTCCGGCTTTCAAGAGGACTAACGGTATTTTGATATCTATATTTTCTTCACCGTCGCCCTGGCCGGATTGTCCCTGCACCACCACCCGCAGAAATTTTCCCCAGCGGCGCTCTTTCGATTCCGGCTTGGAATCGGCCGGGTTCCCTGATTCGCCGCCAGAGACGGCGTCCAGAAGCCGCTCGGCATCATCGGCGCTTATCTTGCCTTCGGCAAGCATCTGCAGAATCTGTTTCCTCTGGTTACTCATGGTCGCTCTCCTTTTTTAAGAGTTTTATCGCCTCGTCAACGGTTATCTCCCTCTGTGCCAGTCTGTCCAGTGCGTCGCCTGGAACGGCTGCTGATTCCACCTGAACAAAATCAAGCTGGCTGCCGATACGGTTCAGGCGGCTCTTTATAGTCGGATAACTTACCCCGAAATGTTTTTCCATCTGCTTTATCGAACCGTGGCATTTAACGAAGACCGCCACAAATACCTGGTCATCAAGGTCAAGACGGGCAAGCGGGGGAAGCTCAAAATCCCCCTCAATGGCAATTTCTTCTCCTTCAATCGCGACCCGCTTCACCACCAGCCGCTTTCCGCCGGTCAATCCAACCAGATGACTCCAGTCCTTATTCATACCTTCTCCAGTATTGAGTTCCAAAGTAATATATGAAATTTATTCATAAATGTTGCACAAATTATTAATAATATTAATCCATTTTTTAAGTAAAATTGATTTCTGTCATAGTCTCGGCAGCCATAATTATTGTTAACTTATTGATTGCAAGTAAATTAGGTCACATTAATCAGCTGCCGGGTAATATTGACTTCAGTTTCCCTGCTAAGTCATAATTAAATGGGGAGATTCCTAACTGCCTTGATTTTCGCAACCAATTTCCCTACATTCACGAAGTTACTTCTAATGGTCAAAGAATATGTCAGAATCCTGCCGGCGCCGATGAGTAGCTCGCCTGTCGGCAAGTTCTTGAAACATTATTGGAGGTGGAATGAAAGATAGTCTCAAAAGTGTCCTCGACTGGCTCAAAGGCAAAGGAGTCGATTATGCCGACGCCCGCTATGTTCGCACCGAATCGGAATCGTGCATGGTGAGTGACGGCATAGTCGAGACTCTCTCCCGTGACGTCAATGTCGGGGTCGGTATTCGTGTTATCGACCGTGGCGCCTGGGGTTTTGCCGCTGTTTCATCGCTCAAGGAAACCGATATCAAGAAGGCGGCGAATAAGGCTCTTCAGACGGCGCGGGCGTCTGCCACAACCGTCAAAGAAAAGGTGCGCCTGGCCGAGACCGAAACCTATCGCGACCATTACAAATCCCCCTGCGAAATCGACCCTTTCAATGTCCCTACCGATGAGAAAATCGGCTTACTCCTGGAGATATCGGACCGTCTCAAAAGCGACAGCAAAATCAAAACGGCCGAAGCCTCCTGCGATTTCTACAAGACCAACAAAATATTCTGCTCCACCGAGGGGTCGGAAATCGAACAGGATATAATTGAATCGGGAGCCGGATATATGTGTGTTGCGTACGACGGCAATGAAGTCCAGAAACGGTCCTACCCCAATTCCCATCGCGGCGATTTTGCCACCCGCGGGTATGAGTTCATTCAGGGAATGAAACTTCTCGACAATGTCGACCGCACCCGGGAAGAGGCGTTGGCTCTTCTTACGGCCGAAAACTGCCCCGATACGGTCACCGATATCATTATCTGCGGTTCGCAAATGGCGCTTCAGGTACACGAATCCTGCGGTCATCCGACCGAGCTCGACCGTGTGCTGGGCACGGAAATCTCCCTTGCCGGTGGCTCCTTTATGCAGCTTGACGGACTCAATAGTCTGAAATATGGCTCGGATATAGTCAATATCTTTGCCGATGCCACTATTCCGGGAGCGCTTGGCTCTTTTGGCTATGATGACGAAGGGGTCAAAGCGCAACGCTCCCCGATAATTCAGGAGGGAATCCATGTCGGGTATCTTACCAGTCGTGAGACGGCGCCGGTTATAGGACGAAAGTCCAACGGCACCATGCGCGCCGACGGCTGGAATCGCCTGCCGCTGATTCGGATGACCAATATCAACCTTGAGCCGGGGGAGTGGGAGCTTGAGGATCTGATTGCCGACACCAGGGATGGCATCTTCTTCGATATGAATAAGTCCTGGTCGATAGATGACAAACGTCTCAATTTCCAGTTCGGCGTGGAATGCGCCTGGGAGATAAAGAACGGAAAGCTGGGGCGGATGCTTAAGAATCCTCTTTATACCGGTATGACTCCGGAATTCTGGAACTCCTGTGATGCCATCTGCAACCGGAAGCACTGGAAAATCTGGGGAGTGCCTAATTGCGGCAAAGGTGAGCCGATGCAGATTGCGCGGGTGGCGCATGGCGCCGCTCCGAGCCGTTTCCGCAAAGTGAAAGTCGGGGTGAGCAAATGATAGGTCAAGACAAACTTTTCAGCCTCTTCGAGAAAGTAGTCAAGGGAAGCAAAGCGGATGAGACCGAGGTCGTCTTTGTCGGTTCCAACTCCGGACTGACCCGGTTTGCCAACTCCATCATTCATCAGAATGTCAATGAGTCTAACGCCAAAATTCTTTTCCGCACGGTTCTGGGCAAGAAAATCGGAGTGGCATCGACCAATTCCCTCCTTCTGTCCGACCTGAAAGCGACTCTCCGGAATTCTTTTGAAATCGCCAAATATCAAAAAGAAAACAAACATTTTCCGGGACTTCCTGAGCCTAAAGAGTATGCCAAAATAGAGACCTATTTCCAGGCCACGGCGGATTTCGGACCTAAAGACCGTGCCCGTCTGGTGAAAAAGGTCTTCATTCGCGCCAAAAAACGGAAATTTACTACGGCCGGGGCTTTTGCCACCGGTGACGGCGAAATAGCGGTCTTCAATACCAAAGGTGTTCGCTGCTACCAGCCGGTCACCAGCGCCAGTATCAATATCATCGCCATGTCGGAGACCTCTTCGGGATACTCGGTGGGACTTTCGCGGAAGGTCGAGGATATCGATGTCGTTTCTCTTGCCGATATTGCGGTCGATAAAGCGTATGCTGGCAAGAAGCCTAAACCGCTTCCGGCCGGTGATTATGAAGTAATCCTCGAGCCAGCCGCCGTTGCCGCCCTCTTTGAGTGGGTTAACTATATCGGACTCGGCTCCAAGTCGTTCATCGACAAGACCTCTTTCCTTTCCGACAAGATCGGACAGAAACTGATGGATGATTCGGTTACGGTCTATGATGACGGCAATGACCCCTCGGCTATTGCCATGCCTTTTGATTTT
>JBFMEF010000144.1 GCA_040753495.1 Candidatus Zixiibacteriota bacterium | reverse complement strand
TGAGTGGAAGAATGGGGGGAATATTTGCGAAGGGCAGTAAGTTGCGAGGCCCCGCGATAATCATGATGCTGATTTACTTGTGGTGTTTCTTCCCAGTTGCTTACATCTATCTTAGCAGCCTTGGATTTGTACTTGGTTAGCAGGTCGGCTTTGGAGCGGTGCTAAGAGAGAGCAGCATTTGTATTGCACATAATAGAGGGGCTGAATCGATTCATGGATTAAGAAATTTCAGCTTTTTAAAATAACGGCGGGTCGGAAGACCCGCCGTTTATTAGGGAAAGGCGCACAAGACCGATGAATACAAATCTTATGCTGACGGGGTGTCAAATCAAAGTGCTTGACCACCCGCTGTAATTCCTATTTTCTCCAGTTCCCTTTGTAATTCAGTTCCTTAAAAAACTGGTTCAATGTCTCATGAAGACTCCATCCCGCGACCAAGGAAACTGTCAATACTTGCCCGGAGAGTTCCGTTCCACGAGGATTGGAGTAATCAACATAGCTGTAACGAACAATACCGCCTAAGTAAAATCCGGTTCGACGGTCGATGAAGAATCGCTGACGAAGTCCTATACTCGCCCCCAGGCCGCCGAGCGTAACGATTCTTTCCGGACTCTCCTTTTCCGTAAGGCTGTAGACGACTTCATAACCAACTCCGACAAAGATATCGGTGCTTGCGGATTGATTATCAATGAACTTGAGCCCAGCATCCACACCAAATAACCAGCAATTGAATTGATCAGTGGCGACAATCTGTCCCATGCTGTCAACAAGATACTTGTCTTTGGTCGGAGAAAACCGGTAGTTAATCCCGAAGTCGTAGCGAAACTTATGGTTTTCTCCTCCCAGCTGAAAACCAATATCCGGGTGATTCCCCAGAAGGTCAAGTTCCCGACTGGGTATCCAGGAGCCGATAGAGAAACTTACGTTAGTACGAGTTCGGTATTGACTTTTTATATTGGCAACAAAATCATCATAGCTTTCACGAATGACGGAGTTTCCCTGCTCATCGGTTTGTATCAGACTGAGAGCGCTATCGTATTGACCGGAGTAATATAAACCAAGAATTCGACCGGCACTGGATATATCGCTTCGAAGGGAGACTCTTTGTGCCAGATTGGATCGGAACTCAAGAAAGTCCTCGTGAGTATTGTCAACCGGCTGGTCCCATCCGTAAAGATGAACCCATCGCCACCTCTTTAAAAGATATTCTTGTTCACTTCGATGCAGGAGCATATTGGAAATAGTAGAGCGGCCGATTAACGAATCTCCCAACCTGTTCTGTTCAGCAAGGAGAAGTAATCGTGTAATTTCAACCGTGGGTGTAGGGCCGCATTCAGATTTTATATAATCAATGACGTCGAAGATCGAATCTTGTTGATTCCCCTGATAAAGCCTGGGGACCTGTCGCTCAAAATTGTAGTGATATCTTTGACAATCGCGAGGGTCATCTTGAGTTAAGAAGTCATGCATATCTGCGAGCACGGCGGGCATACGCCTGGCGACGCTGGCGCAAGAAACATGGAGAATAATTGTCGCAACTATGAGGAATCCAAAGTGATATCGTTGATACATAGTTCCTCCTGTGAACTGATTCGATAATCAAATATCGTCTGGAGAACAGAATTGTGCAACGGGAAATTCTGTAAATTAGATGATTGTCATCGTCTGTAAAATCTGACCGCAGGGTTGCCCATTGAATGTCCCGCTGAATTTAGGCGGAACTCGAACGGCACCCAATTATGGAAATATTGGTATCTGTTGACCCTTTCAGAATGGCAGATGGCAGTTTCAGATTGCTCTGGGTCTTGCCTGCAAGTGAGGAAATATATGATAAGGGTCCCGGAAGTTGAAAAACGGCGGGTCGGAAGACCCGCCGCTCACTTACAGGGTGGACTCTATCCCTTAAGAACCAAAATCTACTTCGCTACGCCGCCGCTATCCTCTCCGGCGCCGATTGCTTCATCTTCAGCAGGTCATAAATAATTATCACCACGCCAACAAAGAACACCAGCCCGCTGACAATCGCAATCTTGAACCAGAGCTGCATCTGCGCCTGCGCGGTCATAAATCCCAGCCCCAGCACCCGTTCCAGATAAGATTGCAGCACTCCCGCCACGCCGAACGCCAATCCCAGCGCAAACATCGCCAGACTGGTAATCCAGAAACCCCATTTGCCGAGAGTCTGGCGGAAATGGGTGATTCCTTTCAGTTGCGGGAAAGCATAGTAGAAGATAGTGAAGTTGAGCAGGGCATAAGCGCCAAAGAACGCCATATGGCCATGCGACACTGTTACCTGGCTGCCGTGAGTATAGTAGTTAATCTGCGGCAGAGTATGGATAAATCCCCAGACCCCGGCGCCAACCAGATGATAGATAGCGCATCCGGCCGCCAGAAGCCAGACCAGCGGATTTTCGATTTTCTGCTGCCGCTCTTTGACATGGCGAAACGTATCCCAGACCATCAGGATAATCGGCACCGGCTCCAGGGCGCTGAATATCCCCCCAACCCAGAGCCAGTAGCGGGGGGCTCCGATCCAATAGTAGTGATGTCCCGTGCCGGCGATACCGGTAAAAAGAAACAACCCAATTTCAACGTAGAGCCACTTTTCCACCACTCCCCGGGGAACGCCGGTTATCCGAAGAAGAATCCAGGCGATAATCGCCCCTGTGACCAGTTCCCATGCCCCCTCTACCCAGAGATGGATTACCCACCACCAATAGTACCAATCGATAGAGAGATTTTTGTAGAAGGGAAGCCCGAAAAGATAGAGCAGGGCAAGCATTACCAGTCCGCCCAGGAGTGTCCCCTGAATCATGGTCCAGTTTTTCGCCTTAATCATAGTGGCGGCGACATTGAAAAGAAATATCAGGGCGCCGACAACAATGAGCAAGTCCAGTTCCAAGGGAATCTCCAGAAGCGGCTTTCCCTGTGTCCAGCCGAAAAGAAAACCGACCAGGGCGGTAACGCCGGTGCCGACCAGAATTATCAGCTGCAGATAAGCCAGTTTAGTGCTGAACAACTCCGATTTGCTCTCTTCGGGAACCATAAAATAGGTTCCCCCCATAAAGCCCAGAAGCATCCAGAGCACCAGCAGGTTGGTATGAAAAGCCCGGGCGGTGGAGAAAGGGAAGATATCGACCAGGCTCTGAGGAAGGGTGAAAGCGTAATTGATTGCCAGCCAGAGTCCCATTAGAACCTGCAGTCCAAAGAGAAGCAACGCCACCACAAAGTACGGATAGGCGACTCGCTGCGATTTATACGGTATCATTGCGTCTCTCCTTTCTGACGGGCAAGAAAATCAGCCAGGGCATCCAGGTCAGACGGTGTCATCTCCTGATATCCCGGCATATTGGTCTGCGGATTTACCGAAGCCGGGTCATATATGTACTGACGAATCTGCTCCAAGCTCATCCGCGCGCCGGTATCATCCAGAGCCGGACCGGAGTCGCCGCCGACTCCGCCTATGGAGTGGCAGGCGATACATCCCTGACCCTTAAAGAGAGCCGCGCCGGGGGTCATGGCCGAGCCGCCGATAAGACGTTTGCTTTCGGTGCTGCGACGTTTCTTGGAGTCCTGCGGGGGCCAATCCTGAGTGTCGATATCATTTACCCAGCGGAAGAAATCGACCAGGCGGTCGATTTCCTGTGCGGAAAGATTCTGATGCGGCATCTTGCGAAAAGAATTAGCCAGAATCAGTTCCGGCTGCGCCACCACGCCGCGGATATAGTTTTCGCCGCGACGGTCATAGACACGGGTCAGGTCGGGAGCATAATAACCGCCAAATCCGAGAATGGTGTGGCAGTCATTGCAGTTATATTTCTGAAAGACCCGCTTCCCTTCCACGACATCGTCGGAGAGACGGTCGGCGTTGGTCAGGGCATGCACCTGATTGTGAGTATCCCAGGTCAGCACCAGAAAGAGAAGCGCCGAACTGAGAGTGCCGACATAGAAAATTGACTTGGCAAGTTTTGACGTCATAAAGTCCTCTCTTTAATGACAGTTATGACAGTTGGGTGTTTCGGAATTCTCGTCTATATGGGCAAAGTAATTCGGAGCATATTTTTCCACCAGACTGTCGGCGAGAGCATGAAACTTCTCGTGCTCGCCGGGACCGGTTTTCTCTTCCTCGAATCGTTCAAACTGTTCCCCCATATTTTCAAGAAGTTCCTGCGGAAGATTCATCGCCGCGGCCGGATAAAGGATATTATCCTCTTTCATAATATGATTCCTCAGAAGCGCGGCATAAGAGTTTGCCGCCTGCGCAATCGCCAGGCGGTCTTCCGCCGACCATGCCGCCGTTTGCTCCGCTTTTTCGCGGAGTATGCCGATAAGGCGCCGCCCTTCCTGATGCTCCATCAACATCACCGCCACCGGACCATATTCGCGGGAGAAACCATGCTCCACCATCGTAGAGAAAAGAATATCTTCTTCTTTGCCGTGGTGGCAGGAGTCGGCGAAAGTGCGTATGAAGCCGACAAATTTTTTCAGGTCTTCACGCTCAACCTGTTCGCCGTCATGCACCGCCGCCACATAGTTCTCCAATGCCGCAATCACCTTTTCTATCAGGCGATGCTCATTCTGTAGCATCTGTAAAGGATTCATCTATTGCCTCCAAACCTATTGGTGTTAATGTTTATGCTCGACTGCGCTCTTTTCCGATGCATCGTGGTGTGCCGCCGGAGTGGTCAGCGCCTGATGCAGCCGCTCGACATAGTGGATAAATTCAATATAAGTGGCGACATATTCCCGTCCGGCTTCGACCGTATGCCCGGCATGCTCTCGCGTTTCCAGAGCATGCGCGAATCTTTCATTGATGCCGGCTGTTAAGGCGGCGTTCAGCGATTGGAGAAGAGAACCGGCGGACTTTGACGTCAGCGCCTCCTCCGCTTCCTCTATCCCCGGCTCCAGCGGGGTACCTGACGGTTTCAGACCGGTGTACGGCGCCCCCTCCCCTTCCCGATGCAGACGGACGAGAGTTTCGAAGAAATATCTTTGCGCCAGAGACTTGGCTTCTTCACCCAGTTTAGCAACTGATATAGTCTGCTCAAAAAGGCTCCGAATCTCCGCCTCGTGCTTGGCGCCAACCCATTTCAGCACCGGAGTAACATCACCTTCTTCAAAAGCCAGGCGGGCATCCTTGACAACCGGACCATCATATGTGTCGCAATGAGCAGATGCCGGCGCATAAGCCAGTAAAGCGACAAGAATCGCCAGGAAAAGCGACGCGCAAAGCCCGGATAATTTTTGGTTTAACATAATAAACCTCCTCACCAGAAAGATTGAATGATTAGTTGACCGTATATTCATCTATTATTTAATGGTTGTCTGTCATGATTTGGTTGAATTTGTATCAAAAAAACCTACTTACTCTCTTTTGAGGCTCGCTCCAGGGTCATGGAGCCGATGGTGCGCGTAAATTCTTCCCGGAGCCTTTTCCACTGGTCATGCAGGGCGCAGGAGCCGGTGTCGGTGCATTCGCGCAGGCCGAGAATACAGCGATTCTCCAGATTCTGCAGCCCGTCAATCGCTTCCACCACATTCCAGATCGTTATCTCTGATGATGGCTTTGCCAGCATATATCCACCGCCCGGTCCTTTGGTCGCCTTGACCAATCCCTTGTTGCGAAGGCTATGAAGAATCTTTGAGAGAAACTGCTTTGGGATTGCTTCGGCGGCGGCAATCTCGGTCACTCGAATTGGTTTGGCGCCATTGTCGCGCGCCAGAAATATGAGAGCCCTTAAGGCATGCTGGGCGGTTGGTGAATATATCATAGTGCCATATTTATTGAATAGTTGACCATATACTCGTATATTATACTACTCCATATATCGGCTGTCAACAGAAAAATATCATATTTTTGTCATTTTTTCTCTGAAGGCGAGATTTCTATTGACTGGAAGGTTAATTAGAGTATTTTTGTCCGGTTTTTAATCCGGGCGTAAGATTAATAATTGCTTAATGTTAGACAAAGTCTAAAAGGAGCATATATGCGCCGGTCAGTCCTTTCAACCGTTCTCCTTATATTGATTTTAACCTCCAGTTCGATGGCGGACAGACGAAACTATGTCTGGACTTATCAATATATGACCATGCCTAAGGGAGCGACTGAATTAGAATTTTATCAAACCACCATGCTTAGTAAGACAGATAAATGGGAGTTCCGCTTTGAAGTGGAGCATGGGCTCACCGATTACTGGGATCTTTCGGTCTATCAGATATTCTCGCAGTTGGAAGGGGATGACTTTACCTGGGATGCGGTGCAGTTGAGAACGCGTTACCGTCTTGGCGAAGAGGGACGGTGGTTCCTTGACCCGCTTTTATATTTTGAGTACAACCGCAAGGTTGATTTGAAACTTCCCAACAAACTGGAAGGAAAACTGGTATTAGCCAAGACTGTCTCCAATTTCAACCTGGCGATAAATCCCCTTTATGAGCTCTTTTTTGCTCCCGGAACCAAGCATGAATTGGGGGTTGACGCCGGCTTTTCCTGGCAGTTTCATCCCGCCTTCATTGCCGGACTGGAATCAACCTCCCGCTTCGAATTCGAAGATGGCGAAACCGAGACCGCCTCTTATCTCGGTCCCACGGTATCTTTTGCCTCCGGCAACTGGTGGTACACCGCCGGAGTCGCTTTTGGGTTGACCGATGAATCAGATGACGCCCGGGTTCGTTTCCTTATGGGGGTCGAGATATGACCGGCCGCCTGACAAGATTCATTCTTATTCTGGCAGTGAGCCTGATCGGTTGCGGGGGGGCTTATAAGGCGGGACAGCAGATGAGCGAAGGGGAACGTCTTTTCCGCGCCAACTGCCGCTCCTGTCATCTTCTGCCCCGACCGGCAAAGCATACCGATGCGGAATGGCCCGGACTGGTCAAACGTTATGGCGAAAAAATCAGGCTGGCCGATTCCTCGCAGGCGGCGATAATCGAATTTCTGAATGCCAATAACTGATTGATAAAAAGTCAGCGAACTTTGAAAAACGCGTCCAGGAGTTGACGGCGCAACTGTTCCGGGTCGGAGGGCAACTCCGCCACCTGGAGATATTCCGGTCCCGCCTTTTCTCGGAGCGATTTCAGCTCTTTCGAATTGAGCAGTTCAGTATCGGCAAAGAGAGTAGTCGCCGTTTCCGGCGGCGCAATCTCGCCAGGTCCGGTCCGGTCGAAAGGAAATCCGGAGAGTTTCTGGTACCACCAGAAATAGACCATCGGATGCAGCGGAATCCAGAGGGCGCCCTGTTTCCGGCGGGAAGCCTCCAGCCAGCGGGAGCTTGAGAGGTAGGGTGTCACGGCTATAACGGCGCTGATTCTTTTGTCTTTTCCGGCCCCCCCCAGGGCGGCATCACCCCCCAGACCAAATCCGACCGCCACCACTGGAGCCGGCATCTGGCTATGAATATTCAGATAAGCGACCATTTCTATCAGGTCATCGGCTTCATAACTTCCGGCAAAGCGATAAATTCCGCCCGAAACTCCGGCCGCTCGCTGGTCATACAGAACAACACTCCACCCGGAGTCAAGTAAGGGTTGAATATATGGCATAAAGAAAGTCCGGTCGGTGTCGTCAGGATGAAGCAGAATCACGGTTCCCCGCGGCTTAAGGCTGCTGTCGGTAGGCGCAAAGCGGACGGAGGCGAGGCGCAGGTTGTCGTTGGAGGAGACGGCGAAACTATCTGGCGCGAGTCCCGCGGCGACAAAAGGCTCAATATTGTTGGCAAGGCGGAACTCCGGGTCTTCGAAGCGGCTTCCGTCAGGACGGGCGGTCATCTTCGGTACAGTAATCAGTGGGTAGATTATATAGAAGAAAGCGACCAGGACTATCAGCACTATGACCGCTACGGTCAGAATCGTCTCGCGGGTCTTTTTTGATATTAATTTTGCCACTTTTTCAATCCCTTCAGAAAATCAGTGGGGAAATTTACAGCAATTTAATGCGCGCGCCAAGACAATTTATCTCTACTGTGACGGAAAATCGACTAAAAAGGCGCTGCTTTGACCGCCAGCAGTTCATCCCATGAACAGACGAGTGACGACCGGCAGGCTGACGGCTGAAATAGACCGGTCTGAAGAGCGGCCCGGTAACTGCGACGGCGGCAGGCTGGTACGAGGGCTCCCTGCCGTGGTTGCCGGCACGATGAGCGGCGGGCGACAGAAAAAATCGGCAGAATTAGGCAAAAATACTATTGACAGGCTGCGGTTCGCCCTGTATATTGGTTGTCGGATGATAGGATAAGTGTCCGCAAAAGAACCTTGTTTAAGAGATAAGGTATATAGGTCTTCATTTATTTATTCAGAAGTACTTATTCTAAGACTTGATTTCCACACTGCTTAAGCTGACCGTGGGGGGTCGCTTAAGAAAAAACTGTTGATTGCAGGATTGTTGAGACTGGCAAGACTGTAATGTCGGGCGGAAAAGCCGATAGGTGATATAGATATCGCCTATGGCCACCGTCGCCGACCTAAGCCGGTCAACTCCTTGAGGTTGTGGTTATAGGTTAGTAGCTAAAAGATAGCTAAAAAAACCGACAGAACCAAACATGATACAGGAGGAAGGAATGTCCTTCAGCCCCAAGTTCTTCAGACAAGGATTTGTCCTTGCCGCGATGCTGGCTATAGTTATGCTTGCGGCGCCAATGACGGCCACAGCCCAGTTTTACGACCTCGAGGTGCAGGTCGGAGACACCGTAGGATACCCGGCAACCCTCAATTCCGCTATTTCCGTCTATATGAAAAATTACTCCGATACGGTAGCGGGGTTTGAACTCTGGCTTATGCTCGACCGTCCTGACCGAATTATCTTTCAGACCAACCTCGATACCGTCATCGATACCACCCGATGGCGCTGCATTCAATACAGCGGTCCCAATTGTATCGATTCCGTGGTGGCATCGCTTTACTGGGTCTGCACCCAGTACTCCGGCAACACCTGCATTGACTCGATAATGCAGTACGGCTACTACCGCTGTGACCAGTATCAGGCTGATTCCTGCATCGATTCCACTTTTATTCCCGGCTGGGACTGGATGAAAATTGACACGACCGAGGTCTTTACCGGCAATTACGACACGGTGGGGACCTTGACCCGCGGCTGGGAATATATTCAGACCCGTTCGCTGGGAGGGCAGGGATTCGACATAAAAATTACGGCGCAAGCCAATACCATACCGCCTCCTTATAAGCGCGGTATCGGTCCTCAGTATGGAACCACCCCTCTCATAAAGTTGCTGGCCGATATTCTTCCGGTGCCGAGCGGTGATACCGACCGGACGGTGAGAATAATGATTCAAGCCAACAATCTCGACAACTTTGCTTTTACCGACCAGAAGGGGGACTTAATCGGGGTCTATACCGACACCGTGACCGACACCGTTCTCTGGCGTTGCCAGGACTGGGCTAACCCGCCGCAGAATACTATCTGCCTGCTATGGGAAGTGGTGCCGGAGGCTCCTTATGATTCTATGTCGTTCCGCGATGTCCTGGTGGGGCGGCTCGATACCTCCAAGGTTTATCTGGATGATGGCTCTCTTACCGTTTTGCGGGGCAAATGCGGCGATGTGAACAACAACGGCGTGGTGAATATACTGGATGTTACCTACCTGATTGCTTACCTGTACAAAGGGGGTCCAACGCCGCCGGTCTTGTCGCTGGCAAACGCCAACGGCACCTGGCCTATTAATATTCTCGATGCCACATACCTTATTGCCTATCTCTACAAGGGAGGACCGGACCCCAGGTGCAGTTAGGGTGACTTAATATGATTTTTGTGGAAACTTAATATAAATCAAACCTGAAGAGACATGTTTGGAAATAGAGAATTCTAAAATCCACATGAGAAAAGAAAGGAGGTGACACTTTAAGAGGTAATTTTGAAAACACGCGCTCAAAGGAAAGAAACCAACATAGGTCTTCCTGACTTAACCGAAGTAAGGTATTCGGACGGCCTGGTGGCTCTCGCCGGATGAAAAACCGATTTCGGATTCCCGAGGGGGGAAAGGCTCGAAAGAGACCTAAATGATGAATGATGTTAACGAAACAAAATAGGAGCACAAGATGAAACGCAATTTGTTTTTACTTGTCCTATCCTTAATGCTTCTTTCTTTTGGGCAGATTTCCGCTCAGCCGTCGCTGTCTATCTCGGCGCAGGTTCCCGCTACTTTTCTATGGGACGATGCCGGTACTGACAAAGTCATTCCCGGTCCGATGTTCATTGAGATAGTATGGCACTACGACAACGTGGGTGGCACTGAGCTTTTGGGCGGCGCCTTTGTAGTCCGGGTCGATGGTCCCCTGGCCAAGATTCCCGGAGTCGCCGGCGCCCTTCCTGCCCCCTATGACAATGTTGTGATGAAAAACGGCTTCCAGTTCCCCAGCATCTACTGGAATACCTTCGGCGGCGGCGCTGCCGATTGGCCGTTTGCCTGGTTGCAGAACATGAACGGCACCATGCCGGACACCATGGGCCATGCTTTCGCCGGCACCGCCGGTCTGCCTGGCAACCTCGGTCCGACTGCCTTCTATGAACTGCATTACACGGCTTCAGCTGGAACTATCACCGTTGACTCGGTTGCCCCGTCTGACAACGCGTTTGACTGGGCGTTCGACTATCCGGCCAGGTTTACTCCGCTCTCGATTATAGTCGAGCAGCCGCCGAACCTGCCTCCGTCAATGGTCGGTTGCCCGACCCAGTTAACGACCCAGCATCACGTTGATTTCAGC
>JBFMEF010000143.1 GCA_040753495.1 Candidatus Zixiibacteriota bacterium | reverse complement strand
GGCTTTCGCGCGTTCGTTCACATCCTTCACCACCGGCAATGCGGCTGTAAATCGGGAGACTTCTGTCAGAGCCCGGTCAAAAGCCGGATAGGGTAGAGGCAGCAGGAAAACCGCCGTTGATTCGAAAGCCGCTTGGATTTGCGGAAATATGTCATATACTCTCGCGCTGTCCTTCTCTTTGGCCGCCTTTTCATACTCCATCACCAGGCTCAGCAGTTCATGACGTTTCGCTTTGTAACCCTCGAATTTACGCTCATACCGCGAGGAATATTTCATTTCATGAATCGCCGTTATCGCCGAATCGAGCAAAGGCGCCGCCGCCATCAACGTACCATAGTCTTTTGAGGGGAATGCCTCATGCCATAATGGCGCCAGTATATCATAGAAATCCGCAATCTTCTCATATCCCAGCCGTGCCGCCCGTTGCGACGGGTAGTCCTGCGCCGAGGGGCCGGATACCGGAAATGTCAGAAGCGCCGTAAGGAAGACCAGTAGTTTTATCATATCTCTCCTTCAGTTCAATATTTTGTCACGTTCTTTACAATCTAACACCTGATTTTAGGGAACCATGACAAAATCTCTGTTAAGGATTTGCAAGAATTCTGTTAACCTCCCAATCCACCAAAATTGAAAAGAGACCGCCTTCCGGCGGTCTCTCTTCAATTCGGCTAAGATATTGGGTTTAGAAACTTCTCCCACAGCCAGTTTAAGTTGCTTACGGTCCGCAAACCGGAGCCGGACCACTCTTGAAACGATATGCAATAATATATGTAGCATCAAGAATATTAATCGTGCCGTTGCCGTTGGCATCGGCTTCCTGCAGGCAGGCCGGGGCAGGACCTCCCTTGAAGCGGTATGCAATGATATAAGTTGCGTCGAGGATATTGACGGTACCATTATTATTGGCGTCCGCTGCCAAATTGCAGCAGCTCGGAGACCCCAGTATATTTGCGACCGAGCCAAATGTCCACCCCCATATCCAGGAGTCCTCAATGCCGACATTCGGGTCAAAAGCGCCGACATAACTTACGGGCTGGTAGTAAGACGAGACGGCGTAACCGGGCACAGCGGCGGCATTGATGGCCAGCGGGCTTCCTGTCGCAGGCACAGGATTGATGATACCATGACGTAGCGGAGGATTGACCACTTCATAACTGGTCAATTTCGGGTCGATTCCGGCGTGGTTTTTGCCAGTAAGCGTGGTATCGCCGCCCGGAAAGATGTCATTGCGGACGCGTGCGGTAGCATTGGGAGCCGACGCATCGCCGGTGGCAAAGAAATGGCTGAGAGAAGTCCCGGTCGGGGGATTGGTGCCGTTATACGACTTGTACCAGAAATTGCCGACAAAGTCAAGGAGAGGATGACCGGCGGCTATACTTGCTGCACCGGAAGGAAGGTTTCGGGTCGAACTGGGCTGCGCATCAATGCCGGCGTCACCTCCCACTACTTGAATTTCGAGAGCTGTCTTCGGCTGCTCCATGAACAAGTTATTATACCAGTAACCGCGATAGTTGTCGGTGAACAGTTGCCGGTTACCGTTGGTGCCGGTGAAATTCGGTCCCTGTCCGATACAGGTGAAGTTGGTAGAGAGGGAATAACTCGGGTAAGCGCATCCCCATCCCGATGGGACTGCCGCCGGAGCCACGCCGGCGCTGGTGGTGTCGGTAAGCACGGCAGACTGCCGACCGTCAGTCTCGGTCAAACGGTCGCCCCAGCGCGGGTCTTTAATCTGAAATATAAACTGGCGGGTGCCGCTGTAGCACTCATCAGTATCGATACAGTCATCGTCGCCATAGAAAGCGGCAACATAACTGATATTGACGGAACCGCCGAAAAATTCGACATCGTCATCCAGCGCATAATAGGTTTCGATATGGTCAACAGTTGTACCGGTGCCGACACCGGCGAGAGTCAAGCCGTTGATTTCATTATTGGCGCCTATTATCGAACCGGGATAACGAATCGATACATACTGCAGAATTCCGGAATTATCAGCGCAATCCGGATTGAGCCCGCCGCCGTATCTGGTAAGGGCGCCCAGGTCGGGAATTCCTTCAATAGAGGCTTCACCGCCAGAGACGCAGGCGTATGACTTACCTTCAATTATGACGCCGCCCCAGAGTCCACGGCTGGTGGCTAAATCAGGAATATCACCGGTATCACATACCATGTCGCTTATCGAAGTAAAGATAATCGGCAAAGTTGGAGTCCCCTGTGCCATTAACATCCCGCCACGGGCGACAATCAGAGCCGTAGCATTGGAGCCCTGACCCGGGTCGCTCTTTACAATTGTACCCGGCTCTATAACTAAGGTTGCCCCATCAGGAACAAATATAAAACCCTGCATATGATAGACATTACCAGCCGACCAGGTAGTGGTTCCGGTTGGAAGTATGGTTGTGCTTGGAGCGGGACTGCCGACATCGATAATCGGCCACCCCGTCTCACACAGCTGCCCAAACGCCGCAACGGGCGCCACAAGCAGCATTACGATAAGCATTAGATAAGACTTTCGCATCTTCTGTCCTCCTACCATTTTGGTTATAAATCTTCTTTTTGGCAAACTCTTACTCTTCAGTCGAATCGTCGAAATCTCTGAATTCATGCCTTTCTCTTGGCTTAGTCTCTGATTTCTATTGCTATTGCCTTTTCCTCAGATTTTTCTCGGTAATCCCGCTTCTCCGGTTGTATCTGGTGTGGCTCTCGGATGCAACCGCAGTTCTACTTAACACGCGCTCAAACCGGCTCCTTCTTAGTGAGCCGGCCGGCAACTTAGTATTTCCCCATTTTGTTGAGATTAGGCTTTTGTTCGAAATCAATTAAAGATCGTGCTTAGAGCACCCGGTAATTGAGGCTTACTCCGAATGTCCGTCCGATATCATACTTCCGGTAGACAACCTTTTCCCCAGTACCAAGGTAGTAATAATCTGCCTCGAAATGGGCATTGAGAAGATTCTTACCTGACAGTTTCAGACTAACTCCTCGCCAGATCGCCTGCGAGAAGGTCATGTCAAGCGAATGTCTTGGCATTTCATATATGTCAGGCGCTCCCCCCTGGGCGTTGTAGTAAAAACGCCGGCCGAAGACATTATAAAATATGTCTGCGGTAGTGCCCGACCGAAAACTGCTGAATCCTATATTGGCATTAATGATATATGGGGACTGGTTTGCCATGGGACGATGGCGCGGCGCGTTCCGGTCAACACTTAACATTTCCTGCCATTCCTTCTCCGGTATCTCCAGTTTGGAATTGACCAGTGTCATATTTCCCCCCAGATTGAAATTCCGCAGAAAATCGGCAACAACATCAAGTCGTTTCCGGAACTCCAACTCCAGCCCGTAGTTTTTCGCCTCCGGGGCGTTGACCGGCCAGATATCGTAATTGGATGAGAAAAAAGTCAACTCAATCGGGTCTTTGAATTTTTTATAGAAAGCGCTAATCGCTACAATCTCGCCCGGCCGCATAAACCATTCCCACCGCATATCATAGTTCTTTATTTTCGTATAAGTCAGGCTGTCGTTTCCGATAAATAGCCGCGATCCGGCAAATTCTTCAGCGCCATACGGCGCAATCTCACGAAGATTGGGACGCGCCAGCGTTCGGCCGTACGCCAGACGGAAGTTCATCCTGTCGCTGAGTTCGTAAATCAGGCTTAACGACGGCAGCCAGTCACTGCCGTCAATCTTTCCGCCGCGACGTGAGGGGTCAAAACTGGTGACCGCCATATCTGTGTTCTCATGACGGATACCGCCGACAAAATTAAGTCTGCCGATCAGAGGCATCTCCAGCATCAGATACTCCGCCGTAATCTTCTGGGTACCGTCATACTGGTCGCGCAACTGCGTGCCGTTAATGTAGTACGCCGAAAAGACATAAGAGTAATTCGAGGGGTTCGACCCGTACCGGGTATAATAGCCGGCAGTGTCGGCAAAACGGTCCACATCCCCGTTGAAATCATTGAGCAGATTGGGGTCGCCGGTCATGTTGAATTGAATCTGACGATTTTCCCGCTCCTTTTTCAGATAACTCATGCCAATCTTCATTCTGACATCGCGCGATAACTTGGCGGCCAGATTGAAATTGTATTCATTATTGGATTCTTCCAAACTGCGCCAGAACCGGGCCGGCCAGCGATAGCCTGACCCGATTCCGTACAGAGTATCAATTTCCGGATAAATTGAAGAATCTACGAAATAGTTGTTTTCAAATTCGCGCAGATCCGGTTGCTCCTGCCGCGTTGTCGAATTGCCAAACCGCCACTCCAGATGCAGCGGAAGCAATAGTGAAAACCGATGCTCCCCTTTGAACTGGAGGCTCCCCAGATTCCGCTCTGTATAACTTACCACCCGCGACTCCAGCCAGCTGTAGGGGTCATTATAATACTCATGCCCTACCAGGTAGCGGGCTTCCGATTCAGCGTTACGATTGTATATATAGTTCATACCAAGGATATGATTTGTCCCCAGCCGATACGATGCGCTCGCCAGACCGCCCCAGAGGACTTCATCCACCCCGCGCGAGTCGGTAAATTCGTAGTAAGTTTCCAGCAGGCTGTCGTTGGCGGCGTACGATAATCTAATCTCACCGTTCTCATAATACTTTTGCTGGCGCGAATAAGCCAGGCTGCCTACTATCCCCAGGGAGTTGCCGAACAATTGAAAATTGTCGCCAACATTTATGGCGTAACTCTGATTGAGTGGAGCCGTCCGCTTTTTGGGGGAATAATCATTCCGAAACGACTGGCTCGCTTTCTTTATCGCTTCCGCCACAGTAGAATCTCTTATAATCGTATTTCCTTTAGGAAGATCATCAATGTTATCTGGATTCTGAAGGAATTCCGGCAGCTGCCTCATCCCATCATCACTGGCTCTCCAGTCTGTTGAACTGGTGGAGGTTCCCAGTACCGTGGAGTTGGTCACAATGCTGTTATAAGATGTCCCGGTCGCAAAACTGATGGTCCTTTTCTCCGGGAAATCCTTTGTAATCAGGTTAATGCTTCCGCCGGAGAAATTCCCCGGCATGTCAGCCATGAAACTCTTGGTGACCACCACATTCTCGAGCAGGTCCGAGGGGACCAGGTCTAATGGCACCGCCTGCTTGTCCGGGTCCGGTGTCGGAAGAACCGTGCCGTTCATCTGCGTGTTGGAATAACGGTCTCCCAAACCCCGAATAAAGACAAATTTCCCATCGGTCGAGGCGCCGGTAACACGAATTAAAGCCTGTGCCGTATTGCCCCCTCCCGCGCGAGATATCGCCTGGGCGCCGATAGCGTCGCTTACTGTCACCGCCTTCTGACGATTCCGGAGCACCGCCGCATCCGAACTCTCCGCCATCTTTGCTGTAACCACTATTTTCTTGTTCAGGTCAACGGTCTGCTGCTCCAGCGAAAGGTCGAAATTCTGCACCCCTTTTTTGACCTCCAGGCTGTCATATTTTTTTGTGATATATCCAACACTGCTGACTACCAGATTGTATACTCCCACTGGAACACTCTTAATGACAAATGTTCCGTCAACGTTGGTGGTGCTGCCCTTGGTCGTTCCTTCCAGCATCACCGTCACTCCCAGCAGTAACTCGCCGGTTTTGGCATCGACTACTTTACCGCTAAGTTGGCCGGTGTCGGCCGCTTTTGCGCTGATTGCAGGAACCAAACCGATTAGCAGAAGCAGTAACAGCATCATCCCTGATATCGTCTGCGCTGTCGCTTTACACTTGTCATTTGTTACTCGCACCTATTCCTCCTAGTCTGATCTGTCCAATTTTCTCTATCGCCTTTCAACAGGATAGAATCCTTCCTTTGCATTGACGCCCCATTTAACCTTTTTGATGTTAGTCTCTCTTTAGTGAATTGTTCAGATTTAGTTAGTTTTTTGGCTGACCCGGAGCGGTTATTTTGAGGGAAACCGGTCTGCAGGACCGCAAGTTTGCCTCAAAATCAACTATCCGCGCTTCTAACGCCAGAAAATCTCTGGCTAACTTCTGCCGATTGTTGTTTAATATCAGTGTATTAGGATTTTATCTAAATGGCGCGAGTATTTAGCCCTATGTTTCAGTCAATATCAGCAGTTCTGATTCTTTTCCTGACTTTTCTCACTGTCTCCGTTCCTCTTCAGAGCGAAAGCCGATACGAGAAAATGGATGAATATCTCAACCTGGCTAATGAACTCTGGCGCTTTAATGGTACCGTGCTGGTGGCTGACCGGGGAGAAATCCTTCTCTGCCGCGGTTATGGCTTTTCCAATAAGGACTTCGGTCAGCCCAACACCCCCCAGACCCGCTTCTTTATCGGTTCTATCACGAAGCAGTTTACCGCGGCCGCCATTCTCGCGCTGCGTGATGATTCAGTTCTGAACTTAGATTCCCCCATAATCGATTACCTGCCTGACTACCCGCCCGTCCCGGGACGCCTGATTACTATCCGCCACCTCCTTACTCATACCTCCGGCATCCCCAACTATACCGATGACCCGGAAATTGTCTTGATGCGAACGGAACCTTTGGCTCCCGACGATATTATCGATCTCTTTCGCAATCGTCCCCTTAAATTCGCGCCGGGGACCTCTTTTCAATACAGTAATTCCGGATATATTCTTCTGGGCAAAATTATCGAAGTGGCTTCCGGGCAGTCATATGAAGCCTTTCTCCATCGACGCATACTGAAGCCGGCCGGAATGCTCAGTACCGGTTATGGCAGGCGCGAATCAGGGATTCCCGACCGCGCCGATGGCTATACCATAGACCAGATAGGCAATATTATAAGCGCCCTTCCGATTGACTTTTCCATCATGTTTTCCGCCGGTGCTCTTTACTCCACCGTCCTGGATATCTACCGCTGGGATAGTCTTCTCTATACCGATGCCATTCTGAATCGAGCGACTATTGCCGAGATATTTGCCCCTTCGCAGCATAATTACGGGTACGGTTGGTATATCGACTCCCTCTTTGAGCGACGTCTTGCCTTCCACGGCGGTTTCCTTGACGGCTACAATGCCGTCTTATATCGCTGGCTTGATGACTCCGTCACCGTCATTGTTTTCAGCAACGAAGATGAGGCGCCGGTCGCTAAGATTGCTCGCGGGCTCTCCGCAATTGTCTTTGATGAGCCGTATGAAAGACCGCTTCGCAGGAAAGCAACCAGGACAGATTCAAAAAAACTGAGAGAATACGCCGGAGTTTACAAATATGAGGATGCAACCTACCAGTTCATCAGTTTACACGAAGATACCCTCTATACTAACTTCCGAGGAATGCCCCGCCAGGTACTGCTCCCCCTTTCCCGAGACAATTTCTTTTACGCCTCCGACAACAACAAACTGCTATCATTCGGAAGAAACGACAAAGGTGCTGTCGACCACCTGCATATAACCGACGACATCTATTATCTTACCGCTCTCAGAATTTTCGGGCCAGACACCGCCGCCCTGATGATTGACCGGACCCCTTTTCTGCATGATTCCGCCTCTCTCGCGAAATTCGCCGGACTATATAGGATTGATTACGATGCCGGCAGTTCTGAGGATAACCTTTTTTTGAGAGCAGAAAGTAAAGATAATTGCCTGCACATTTCCATTGGTAACAGCGAGGCGGTCGCGGTCTATCCCAATTCGCCAACCCGATTCTTTCATAGCGACGCTGACTTCCAGATTACCTTTCATCTCGATGAGCAGGGTGCGCCTGTTGGATTTCTCCTGGAAATCGCCGGAAAAATACTGCACGGCGCCAGAATCAATGAGTAATATCAACCTCTCTTCGCCGAATACTCGGGATTGAGCATCTTTCCAAGATTTGGATTTGAATAGTAGATTTACTGGGCGGCCTCAATTTAAAAACAGGTCTGGTCAAAAAAAAGACCGGCATTTCGCCGGTCTTTTTTTGATAGATATGATCTGGCGCCTATTTCAACAGCACCATCTTCCGGTTTTGAGCGAAGTTTCCGGACATAATCTTATAGAAATATATCCCGCTTGCCACCGGTCGCCCTTCCGTGTCGGCGCCATCCCAGGCGACGGTATGATAGCCGGCCGGAAGTTCCCGGTTGAGCAACGTGGTAACCTTCTGTCCCAGTATGTTGTAAATATCCAGCGCCACATGGCCGCTCTTCGGAAGCGCAAACTTGATATTGGTCGAAGGATTGAATGGATTGGGGAAATTCTGCTCCAGAGAATAGACGGTCGGAAGCAAGCGCACTCCCTCTCCTTCCAGATATTCCTTCGTGCCGACAATCAATCGCCCTTCCTCAACGCCGTCATCGAGGGCAAATGAGGCGTCAGATTCCAGCGGAATCTCCGAGCCGTTGTCAAGTATCAGGACCGCCGACATATTTTCCGGAATCGATTCCACTCCGGAGATTCGAACCGTCCTGCCGCTCATGGGCGAGACTTTAATTATCCATTCGGCGCCATCTTCAAAGACCGGACGGAGGTCGGTTCTCCGAAGCGCTCTCTCGTCACCCGGAATCTGAAACGCCAGCGATGGCGCCTCCGGCGCCGCCGGCGGTTCGTAGAAGTCAAGACCATCGGAGGTAACCGCTGCCCCCGACGAGACTCCCGCAAAATTGCCGTCATCGAGCCGCCCATTGGCTTCCACTTCTAAATGCAGGCTCCAACCGTCGCCGACCTTCTGCGCGGAAAGCGGGGTTATCGCCTTGGGCGGCGAACCGGTCGGGAACTGGAAGTACGGAAAATGAACCGAGACTCCGGTCTTTTTGGCATAGATGAAAAAGCCGTTCCATGCCGGAACTGTCGCCGCCGAGTAATAACTGCTGCCGTTATAGGCGTAAGCGACTGTGTCAACGGCATTATTAGCGGCATCCTCGGTCAAAATCACGCCGTTGTCGTCATAGACGACATCATCCATATTTATCTGGAAAGCAAAGGGATTGGCAATCAGGTTCCATCCCTGCTTCAGTTCGACTTCATACGTTCCCGGCTCTCCGCCGATAACCGGCGCATGATTGGGACGGTTGGAATAACCTGTCGCCCCAAAACTCCGTCCGCCCCGGGCGATTATCCAATATCCTCGTCCCGGCACGACCGGGTCGGCGCCGGGGTATTCCTCGTAACTGGCGCTGGTGGTATCATAACCGGCGAGCCGCCACTGCGTGTTATTGTATGCGCCAAGGTCATCGCCGAACACGGTCAGGACCGAATTACCGCCGGTGATACCGGCCGGCACCCCGATAATCCGGTAAGAAGTATTGGGCAACGTGTACCGCAATTGGTCATTGGTCATATGGGCTACGATAATATGCGGATTAGACGGGGAGGCAATCATGGCGGTGCCGTTGCTGGCTGTCAGCACAAAGTAATATTCAATGCCGCGAGGAATATACGCTGCCCCGGGAGGCTGGGCAATTAATGTATCGCCGGTGCCGGCCGTCATCGCCAGAGACGTGTAGTTGGTGGCGCCGCCAGGGCGATAGTAAATCGTGCCGGTCACTGCGCCGGATGCGCCGGAATACGCCACTTTCAAAAATACACCGGTGGCGCTTAAGGAATCAATCGGGTCAAGGGGCGTGGAGACGCTGAATGCCGACGCCCCAATCACGGCGCCGACACCGCCATTGAGAATATAACTGGTCGAGGTCGCCCGCCCGACCGGGCCCGACGGGACATTCCCCACCGCTATGTAATTGGTGCTGCCGGAACGCCCGCCGCCTCCTACCGCATACCCTCCGGCCATCCTGTAATTGGTGCTCCCGAGTTGAGCCCAATTCGATGGCGGCAGAAACAGCAGGGCGGCGAGAATTATCAGAAAGAGTTTGAATGCTTTCATGCTATTTCTCCTGGGGAGTACTGGGGTCGGGTCCAAAAACCGGATTCCACTCAGGACTGTCGGGCTCTATTTCTGGCGCAGAAGAGCTTGTAGTCACTGTGCCATAAGCGACTGGGAAATATGTCAAAGTCAGTTTCGAATACCACATACTTGCCGTTCCCCCTGACCATCCTCTGGAGCTATTAAAATAATAGGTATAGGACCCGGCTGCACCAACTACAAATGTTCTCTCTGGCGCAACAGATACCCAGAAGTAATATGCCCCGGCAGGATAGTCACCGAATCCAGTTGCTATGAATTCGCCCGACGGTGCGGTGGCCGTTGCGCTTGTTTCGATATAGGAAATTATATTTCCTATTGGCGTGCCGAGTATTTGGGCGTAGGCATGAGCTCTAGCAACAACATATCCTGGACCAGGGACTACTATGGTCGCACTGGTTATATTGGTCACCCCAGTAGTAGCAATTGAGACCGAACCGCTATTCTTTCCTCTTGCTATCCCCGGTACATTCTCCACCGCGAAAGCATAAGGCGCATTATTCAAAACCTGGCGCGGGGTCATCTCGGCATCGCCGCCCACTGTAATACCAAGATATCTCTTGCTTCCGTCAAACAGGGTCGCCGGGAAAGCGGTCGTGGCGCCCAGTTCCCGGGTGAAAACTCCGTTGGCATCGGGAGTGACGCCGTTATGTGTTTCGGTCCAGAGGGCGGTTCCGCCCGACAATGCGGCATAAATCCGAAAGACCACATTAGTCGCGGTAGTAATCGGGGCGCCTGTGGCATTGGTCAATTTCCCCTGGTAGGTGATAGTGTTCGGTGACTGGGCAAGAAGTGACTGTGCCCCCATAAGGAAAACTGCCGCTACCGCAAAAACCATAATGATCGCTTTTCTTAACATTTCATACTCCTTTGAAATTTATATTGCCTGTACAGGCGGTACTGTTTACTTCTTGCTGTTCCCACTATCCGTTTTGCCGGCCGGGGGAGGCGGAAAGCCGGGGAGAGGCTGGTCAGGAGTGGTTCCGCCGCCGTCACCCCCGCCACCTCCGGCAAGGGCTACCGCTCCGGCAACCACGCCGACTCCAAGGGCTATCGCCCACCAGTTTTTGTACCAGGCTTTCTTCTCTTTCTTTCCCTCCTCGCCGGTCACCGCCATCGCTTTCGGCTTCTCTTCTTTCTCTTCCTTGGCGACAGTCGGCTTCTCCTGTTCGGTCGGCTGTTTGGCGACTTCCTGGTCAACCTGCTGCTGCGCCTCCTGCATCATCTGCGCAAATTCCGGCGACTTGATATCCAGCTCCCCCTTCCAGTCGCGGTACGCCTTGAATGCCGCTTTGAACTGCTCCATCACCATATTCTTCTTTTCCGTGTTGTCTTTCAGCATGGCGTAGTAAACAGCCGCCATCAGAATATGCGCGTTCGATTTGTCTTCCAAACTGAGCGTATCTGATTTCAGCAGTAAATTCAGTTCCTCTTCGGCGCAGCGATAATTAAGTGATTTGAAATTCTTGCGCGCGTTTTCCAGCGACGGCGCCTGGGGGTTGTAATCGCACCCGGGCGACTGCGCCAGAAGCGACGACGGCAGCAGAAACGCCTGGGCATACGCCACCACGAGCGTTAACGCCACCGCCCTCATGAAGTTCAACTTCTTGGGCATTCATCCTCCTGTTAAATATCTGTTAATGACCCTGCCAATAGATTACGACATCAATATTTTCGAGATTCTGCCAGCGGGCATCGCCAAAGTCAACGGTGGCACTGTTGCCGCCGAACCGCACCCGTGGACCCCCTCCGTGCGGAAATGTCACCAGGGAATCAATCCTTTTGGCGGCGCGCGCCGCCGTGGTAATGTCAAAGCGCATCTGCCATCGCCCTATCTTCACCGGCCAGTCCAGAACCGGAAGTTCCTCGTTCTTGAACTGCTTCCTCTTGCCGTTAAAGGAGACCTGCAGCGAGGCATCTTTCAAGTCATCCGGCACCACCCCGATGCGGAAATTCACCTCCTGCGCCCCTTCATAGATTGACGCCAGGTTGTATTCATGGCTCTTGTCCACGGAGACATCCAACGTGTCAATAAGAATGGGATAATCGGGGTGAAGCACCCGCACTTCATGTCTTCCCGGCTCCAGTTCGATTTTTCTCTCCAGCCCCCGTTCCCGGCCATCCACATACAACGTAACGTTGTACTGCGGCACCACCCGAACCGTCAAGTTCGCCAGCTGCGGTTTAGGTGGAGTCGTCGGCACGGTATCTTTGGGAGTTGATACTATCGGTTTTGGCTCATCCTGTTTGGTTTCGACCGGAGGTGAGGCGACCACTTTCACCCCTTTCTGGGTGTCATCCGGCACCGGAGGTGTCGCTTTCGGTTCCTCTTTATTGACTACCGTCGGCTGCTCCACGGCACTGGCAGGCGATGGCTCCTTTGACAGAAATTGGCTGGCAAGATACGCCCCACCGGCGACCACCACCACTGCCGCCGCAATAGCGAAAACTTTTGATTTCCCTTTACCACCGCCGAAGGCGATTTCCAGATTTCTGATTTCACGGGCAAAGTCGGATGCGGTGGCATACCGCTCCGAAGGGTCGGGGTGAGTCGCTTTGCGCAGTATCCGCCGCAATTCCGGCGAGAGTCTTTTGATGGCGGTGGCGCCGCCCCATTCGTTGGGATTGGGATGACTCGGATTCCTGTATGGCATTTCATTAGTGGCAAAGTTGAAAAGCGTTACCCCCAATTCATAGATATCGCTCAAGAACGGATTGTAATCCTGGTCGCCGCTCTGCCTCTCCGGCGCCGCAAACAGCGGTGTCAGGGCCACATAGGCAGTCTTGGTTGCCGAACCCCCCATCTCTTTGGCGATGCCAAAATCGATGAGGTAAATATGCTCATTTTTGTCAATCAGGATATTCCCCGGCTTCAAGTCGCGATGGGCGATTTTTTTCTCATGGGCGTACGCCAGCGCATCGGTCATCGCCCGCGCCACCCGCAAAAACAGCTTCTCCTGAAGCACCCCCGAGTCTTTCAAAATGGTCGCGCCATCTTTGCCGTCGATGAACGGCACCACCAGCGCCCCTTCCTCCGGAAGATAATCGATTATGCGCAGGATATTGGGATGGTCCAGCAGGCAGAGGATTTTCGCTTCTTTGGCAAATTTATCCCGGGACTGCACTCGTTTGAAGAACTTGATTACCAGCCTCTGTTCCGGAAGGTTGACATTATATCCATCATATACCTCCCCGAAGCCGCCTCCGCCAATATAGGAGCGGATACGGTATTTCCCCCCGACGGTCCATCCGATGATACCGAGGGGGTCGTTCTGGCTCTCTTTGCCGCCGAAATCGCGAAAGGTCTCGTCGCCGTTACCGGTCATTTCTTATTCTCCCAATGAAAATATCCTGCGATGAAGATATAGGTCATAGTATCGTGTCTGTCTTGCAGACCTTCTAAGCCTTAAAGGAAATTACCTAAACTAAGTTACTGTAATATATTATAGCAAGTACTTTTTGTCGAAATCGTCCTTATCCGGCTCTTGTAAATGTACTGCTGCCCTCAAAAAAGGATATTATAGATACCAAAAGGTGATATTAAAAATTTGCAAAAAATCCTTGTATAGATTTGGCCGCTTCTCTATCTATACGGCAGAATCAATCACAGGAGGAAGTATGAAGGCAAAAATTACCGGCGTCCTGGTTCTGTCGTTTTTGACAGCTTTCGCCATGTCCGAAGCGGAAGTGGTCGTGAAAATGACCATGTCGATTGATATGATGGGCATGGCATCGCAGAAATCGGAAATGACCCAATATATCGGCTCTGACCGTGTCTGTGTCGAAAGCAAAGGGGACCCCTCCCTGGTGGCGGCAGCCTCAGGAGGAGCCGGAAATACTGAGATTACCCGGCTCGATAAAGGAGTCATCTGGACGGTTGACCCCAAGAAAAAACAGTACACCGAAACGACACTGGAATCTGTTCGGGAGATGATGAAACAGTTCAGCGAAATGGATAGGGAGATGCCCGGCGCAGATACTGACGAAGAATACGACTGGAAAGTTGAGACGGAAGGTCCCGTTGCCGACAGATTCAAGAGCTTCGACTGCCAGCGTTTCAAGGCTACCGCGACCGGTACTAAGAAGGATGACCCGGAAGACAAGACTGTGGTTCAGATGGAATACTGGATAGGACAGAACCTGACCGGAATGGATGAGATGCAGAAGTATTATGAGAATTATGCCAAAGCTGTGGGCATGGACGAAGCCGGATTCAACGCTCAGATAGAGCAAGCCGCATCTAAATACAAGAAACAGTTCGGAGACTTCTTTGAGAAAATCAAGAAAGCCGGCGGTTACCCGGTCAAAGTCTCGATGGTGGTCAAGAATTCCGGTGGAGACGATATGTCGGCGATGATGGGTGAGGCAATGGAAAAAGCCGCAGAGGAGATGGATGAAGAGGAGCAAGAGGCGAAGGCGAAGATGGCTGAGATGATGAGCAAGATGGGCTTATCGCCGGAGAAGATGGCGAAATCGAAATCCGAGGACGGCATGACCACGGTTATGGCGATGGACGTGGAAATACTGGATATCAAAGAGGAAGCGGTGGCGCCGTCTGTTTTTGAAGTGCCGGAAGGTTTCAAATTGCAGCCTAAATTCTAATAAGGAAAAGTTCAATAGTTGACTTAATTGGTTTACGTTTTATATTTAGAAGCAGGAACTGAACTAATTAAAAGGTAAATTGCTATATGCCGCCCGCAGCGCGAGTTGGCGATATGACCGTTCATGGCGGAGTGATCATGCCTCCGGGATGCCCCACCGTCCTTATCGGAGGGATGCCGGCCGCCCGGTTAAGTGACATGCACACCTGTCCTATGACGACCGGTCCGGTGCCTCATGTGGGTGGGCCTATTGTCGGTCCCGGCGCCCCTACCGTGCTTATCGGAGGGATGCCGGCAGCCGTGGTCGGCGACATGGTAACCTGCACCGGTCCCCCAGATAGTATTGCCCCGCCGGGATGTCCCACTGTTATGATTAGCAGCGGCGGCGGTGGCGGCGGTGGGGGAGGAGCCGGGGGTGGAGGCGGTGGCTCCGGCGAAGGGGAGTCCGGCGCGGTGGAACAGGAAAAGGGGCATTTCCTGAATGTCAAGTTTACTGATAAAGCCGGTAAACCGATTACGGGCGTCTCCTATTCGGTAAAGTCCCCCGATAATAAAGTTGTTTCAGGCACCCTGGCCGGTCAGATCAAGAAAGGGGGAGTCCCGGAGGGGAATTATGAGGTGACGCTTAAGGCGATTACCAAGGCGGAGTGGTCAGCCAAAGAAGCTCGAGTGGGAGAAACTGTGAAGCTCAAAGCGGAGATTTCCGGGTTTGTATCGGGAACTAAAGCGCAATTTCAGATTTTTGAGAAGGATTTCAATTCCGCCGATGACCTTATTGCCACGATAGAGGGACAGACGTCCGGCGACAAAGTGGAAGTTGACTGGGAATACCAGTATGTCGAAGACACCGATGACGTTCAAACCGAGCAAGATAAGAAACTGGGATATTCACTTCCTGAGTACTATTTTATCGTACGGATTGAGAAAGCGACCGCCCGTTCACCGCTGCTGAGATTCAAAGACTATGTTGAAATATATCTTAAAGACCACAACGGTAACCCGGTTCCCAACGCTGCCTATCGTCTTTATTTCGCCAATGGGCAAATCCTTGAAGGAACTCTCGATTCCAACGGGTACAAGAAAGTTGAAAAAGTTCCGCCGGGCGAATGGTCGGTATCTTTTCCCGGGCAGGGGTCGGTGACACAGGCCTCGACATAGCTGACCAGGTCGGTTGACTGATAATAGTTACCATGAGAGAGTGAAATTCCAATATGTGCCGAGTTAGAATGGGGAGAGTGCGGGTCGGTGAAGTGGTTGTTGTTGATGGCTCCGCCTCCCTGAATTGTCCGTCTCGCTTCGCCCCGGGACATGAAAATCTCAATATTGAATATGAATTTCGGCGCGGTGAAAGTCTGCAGGGAGCGGCGGTCTCTCTTACGATAAAAGATAAAGATAATGCTATCGTTCTGGACACTGGTGGAGTACTGGCTCTCGCCGGAGACCGGCGCGCTGTCCGGGAGTGGGATGGCCGTGATACACGAGGTCAACTGGTGACTCCGGCAAAGTCTCCTTACACCGTGACACTCACCGTGGGGCGCGCGCTGACTCGCACGAGGACGGTTGAAGTAAAAGTGCACTCAATCAGTCTCTGGCATCGCACCAACAGCTTTGTGACCGACAGCATTATAATGAACAATCCCACCAATATGCTCGACCTGGCCGCCACCATATTCATAAAGGACTCCAACAATGTGAATCGGCGGATCAAGACACCCGTAGATGTTCACTTTTCCTTCGAGGAAGACGCCAATAATACTGCTAAAACATCATCATATGAATACAGCCCGGGACACCGACTGGGCAAGAAGGGTGATGCGGCAGAGGTATACTGGGAAAGAAATGCAACTTACCATCCCGACGCCGCCCATACCAACAGTGACAACGGCTATCGCACTACGTGCCGGGTCAGGACTTTAACTGCTGACGGCGGCGACCAGGGAAAAGCTTTCATTAAATTCAAGCCCTCGGGAGTCGGTGGCGATAAGTTCAGATTGACGGCGCGGGTACTGGCGGCTGATTCCGGCGTGGTTGGGGCTGGAGGAGCCAGGCAGGAGGTTACGGCCCAAACGAACTGGCTGACGGTCTGGAGGCAGGTCTCATTTTCAAGCATATATGAGATGCAAGGCGAAAATCATGTTTCCCGAAATGCTACCAGGGCGATTATCTCCCCTGTGTACGACCCGGCTTTTGTCGACTATCGAGCAGGCGCCGCTACGGCTATTGATGCCGCTCATAGCGTAAAATATATTGGGCTCTGGAGGAATTCCGCGACGCCTCAGGAGAACTGGGCGACGGTAAAAGCCAAAACTGCCGCGGAGACTCCGACTGCCGAGGAGATAGCTAATGCCACCTATTCCGGCGCTGATGCCGCCCTGACTGCGCTGGTGGCGCCTGCTAGAACTGCAATTAGGAACAAAGCGCAGGCCTGGGCAAGTCGTATAGACAATGCTTTCCATGCCGCGATCGGCACCTGGGTGAGAGATGCCGCGATTCCCAATAACACTCTGGTGGCAATCAAATTCTATCATCCCAAATACTCTGCCAGAGGCGGAGATTCGATAACCAATGAATGGGATATCGAGGGGACCGGAACAACTCCATCGTGGCTGGGAGTAAATGTTTTTCCTGATGGCAGAGGCGGGCATTTCTATCGCGACCGCGATCCCGACCTGTGCTGGATTGAGCGACCGACGACTGCCGCAGATCTCGCCGCGGCAAGAACAAACCACACATTGCAAGCCAGCTGGGGCGGCCTTAGTCACGGTAATGGAATTATAACTTCTCCAAAGGGTCTCTCTGATGCCACGGTAAAGCAGGTTGTGCGCCATGAGGCTGGTCACGCTACTAAATCATATTTCCAAAGAGAGGATTTTGGACCTAATCTTGATCACTCGACGTCCAATGCCGGCATAATGTATGAGACTACTGCCGGAGGCACAACATTTACAGAACGCGAGAAGAAAATTCTCAGAGGAATTATCCCTTGATCTGGGCATTACTATGCGGATTATTTACGGCTATCACGGCAGTTATCGCCTGTGCCAATAAAGTGGAAGGAGAAATCTTGATGTTAATAAAATTCGGCAAGACGTCGTACTACCTCGGGGAATCAATTCCGGCGGAAATAAACTACATGAATTCCACTTCGGAAAAAATCCTGGTTGAGAATCCCGCCAAATCCCTGGATATCAACATGCACTTGCTCGACTCGGCGTCAGGAGAGGGTTTCAATTACACTCTGGGACAAACTGAAACCTTGGTAATTGACAAAGCATCCGACCGGTATGTTACAACTGTTCCCAAAAAGGAATTGGTGACGATTCCGCCGGACTCCGGGATAAGTTTTAAATCTGACCTCAATGAACGATTGTATCTAAGGCCGGGCAATTTCATCTGCTATCTCACGGAGGGGGAAAAGGAGTCCAACCGGGTAGCCTTGGCCGTACATTATCAACGGGAATCGGTAATACCGCTGGTGCAAGTCGCGCGAGACCCAAATATGATATATGGTCGGAGAGAATGGGCCGGCGACTGGCTGAGAAAACTATATCCCCGCTTTCAATTAGACCTTCCGTATGATGAAGATACCCCGGATGTGAGAAAGGAAAAAGAGAAGCAAATCAGCCTCAAAGTTGCTGAGTTTCTCAGCTGGTGGCAGGAAAACCGCAATAATCCCCAGATGGATACACTCTTGCTACAGGCGGAGTCTTTATGATGAGACTTATTAAAACCCTCTAAGTAAGGAATCGCAAGTACTTATGAATTCCGGCGCACCATTTCAAATAAAGCTCCCGCCCGACTGGGAAGACCAAACCATTTACACCTACATGGGTCCCGAAGACAGCGGAGTACAGCACCTCCTCACGCTCGTCGTAGACAGATCTGCCGGCAAGACCGAACTGGCTGACTATGTTCGCGAGAGACGGGATTTAACTCTTAATACGATGCCGGGAATGGAGATGCTCAAAGAGGAGCAAAAGACTCTCGATAGCGGATTTCCTGCAGTAGAGATTGTTTTTAAATGGGTACCCTCAGACGAGAGCATCATATATCGAAAGCAGGTCTTTTTAATTGTCGATGAAATCGGATATATCTTTTCCGCCAACTTCTCCAAGAAAACCATCAAGACCATCGGGACCGAGGTTGATAGAATTATCAATTCCTTCAATCCCAAACCCGAATCAGAAGACGACTAAGAGTCATGCCGCTGAAATTCAACAAGTCAACAGATGAAGAGCATAAAGAAAAGCTTGAACCGTCTCTGATTACGGCCACGTGGAAGCAGGGTTTCGCCATTGCCGGACAGCAGGCATTGTTTGAAGTATTTACTGCCTTCGTGGGTAATGGCGCCGAAATCAAGGTCACCGGCAAAAGCGAAAACGGAGATAAACTGGGGAAAATTAAAGACACCATCTTCAATAACTGCTATGTCGGAAAATTCGACATCCCCGATGATACGGATATGGATGACCTGATTTATTTCGAGATTGATTTTCCCAAGAACGGTATTTCGGGAGAATCGAATCGGATACCCGTTTATCCGCCGGTAAAAGTCACCAACATGAAATGGAGCGCCAAAGAGGCACGTCGGGGTGATGTCCTTACTCTTTCGGCTGAAGTTTACGGCGTCAAAGATAAGACCGAGGCGACTGTCACCATATATGAATATGACCGTGACGGCCTCAACGACAGAATTGTGGAGTTGCCGGTAGAGGTCAAAAATCAAAAAATCGAAGTCAAATGGGAATATCAGTATTTCGAAGATACCGATGAGATTCCGTCAGAGTGGGAACTTCAAGAGTACGGCAAATCGTACAATCCCCCGGAATACTTTTTCACCGTCAAGCTGGGCGATACAGAATATGGCAAGAAGCAGGAGTCAGGCTTGCTTCTCTTTAAGGATTGGATTGAGGTGGAACTTCTCGACAGCAATAGCCAGCCGGTTCCGAATCAGGATTATATCCTGCGACTTCCCGATGGCACCGAGAAGCGGGGTCAGCTGGACGGCGACGGCAAAGCCCGTGTGGAGGATGTTCCCCCCGGAAAGTTTCGCATTGTCTTCCCCAATTGGGAAGGGTAATTGAAATTGAGAAATCGCTGAGGTAAGATGCCGAATTATAATGTCTATTATTTTGTGGTGAAGCCGACATTTGTGCCGGAGCGCGAGGGTTCCAGCGGCACCCCGGCTCAGTTGACTGACAACGATACTTATGTGCGGGAATCCCGCGCCCAGGTCTTAACCCTGTTTCGGACCACATTGCAGACACTGATGCAGGCGGCAGTCCAGTATATTCCCGGTTCGCATCCGGCATACACTGTCCGTGTAACCGAAATACCGGCGACTTCCCCCGGTGTTCCCAATTTCAGCGGTCTGACTATATCCATGTATGAACCGATTGTCTATATAACCAGAAAAGAGGCGGAGAGAAGACCAAGCAATCCTATCGACAGGAGGCCCAGTCTGGTCATGCTTCAGGCGCTTGAAGATGGCCGTTTTCAGGAGTTCCCCAGCTCCAATATTTCCACCTGGCGTAACATGATAACCGGTAATACCGGCGACCTGGAGGGCGCCGCTCTGCATGCTACTGACCTGATGCCGGCCTGCGCCGAAGCCTTTGGCAATGCCCGCATGTCTTATGATGCCACCAATTGGATTGAAATCCAGGGGAATCTGTTAGCCCGCGCCGCCTATCATGAAATCGCTCACTGCAAAGCAGAATGCGAGAATCGCGCCAGCGGTACCCGATGGCAGAGCGCCATCAGCGGCTCTATCCATGACGTTTCAGGCGCCAGTATCCTGGCTTCGCCCCTTGGATGGGATGCCGATCAGACCACCGCCGATAAGCAGACGATGGGACGTCATATGATGTGCCCCATTCCGTTCTATAAACTGGACCAGCCGATTGCGGCACAATGTTTCCATCACGGTCAATTGACTCCGCCTACACCAAGATAGGAGGAATAGAAATAACCGCCCTGCCGCGACAGATTGATTGATGCCGTGGTTTTATACTTGACTTTTGGACGCTTGAAATTTAATATATTGTGACATCGCAACTTAGCCAAAAAAGAACCATTTTTTATTTGGCAGGATTAACCCTGTTTTGGGAAGTCTTATTTTCCTATGGATATTGCTAATTACTCATCGGATTCACGGGTTGTAATAAAGAACGCCCGCGAAATCGCCGCCACTTTTCGGCATCCTGAAATCGAATTGGAGCATCTCTTGATTGCTGTCATCCGCTCCGAAAGCTCCGGGGTGGAGTCGATTCTGAATCAACTCAAGAAGAATCCTTCCATAATCGAATCGATGACCGAGGAATTCTTAAAAGAGCAGCCGCGCAAAGCGACCGCCAAGGACAGCCTTACAATATCGCCCTCGGTGCAGGAAACGCTGACACAGGCAATTGAAGAGAAAGGGAAACTATATGATGCTCTGGTCGAGCCGGAGCATATCTTCATTGCCATATTTGACCCCCGCTCCAAGTTGTCCGCCTATCTCCGCGATAAGATTGATATCACCAAAGAGGACATCTACCGGGCGATTGCAGAAAGTAAGTCGGTGCAGGAGATTGCCTCGTCGGTTACTCCCTCAGTCGGCGCCACCGGCGAAGAAGGTAAACCGGAGGTTGCCGGCACCCTGAAGTATTGCGTCGATATGACCAATATGGCGGCCGCCGGCGAATTCGACCCGATGATAGGCCGGGAAAAAGAGCTGCAGCAGGTAATTCAGATATTGCTGCGCCGTCGGAAAAACAGCCCGGTTCTTGTCGGGGGCGCCGGTGTCGGAAAATCGGCTATTGTTGAAGGATTCGCCCAGGCGGTTATCGCCAACAAGGTCCCGAAGACTCTTTCTGGAGTTAAAGTGCTTTCCCTTGATATGGGTTCGCTGGTCGCCGGAGCCAAATACAAAGGGGAATTCGAGGAGAGATTCAAAGGGCTGGTAGGCGAAGTGGTCAAATCCGGCGGCAAGATTATCCTTTTCATAGATGAAATTCATACTCTCTGCGGTGGCGGCAGCTCCGGCGGTGGTATGGATGCGGCGAATCTGATAAAGCCCCCCCTGGCGCGGGGACAGATTCGTATTATCGGCGCGACTACCGAAGAAGAATATACCAAGTATATTGAGAAAGATAAGGCTCTCGACCGCCGCTTCGAGCGGGTAAAAGTGGAAGAGCCGAATTTTGATGAAGCGGTCAGGATTGTTAAAGGCGTGGTTCCCAAGTATGAATCACATCATAAGGTCGCCTACACCGAACCGGCGATTGTGGCATCGGTTAAGTTCGCCCAGCGGTATCTGAGCGAAAGGAATCTTCCCGATATCGCCATTGACATTGTCGATGAAGCCGCTTCCGAGTACAGCGTAAAGGAAGAATTCGCCAAAGAGCAGATGCCGGTTGTCTCCGCCCAGATAGAAGCGCTCGAGAAATTAGTTCAGGAGTGCGAGGGAAAAGACCCGGAAAAGGATAAGGAACTCTTTGAGAAGCTCTATTCCGCCTATGATGAATTTCAACGCAGTTTCGACCGATTCAAAGGCTTCTGGGGGCATCGCCTCGAAGTCAAAACGGGGGTGACATCATGAGCGCTAAGAAACCGAAAGTAGAAGATATTCGAAAGGACCTCGGCGAGAAACGCCAGGTCTTTGGTGACCTCAAGAAGATTATCGAGAGTCTGGAGCATAAGATTGATGACGCCGACATCGCCGCCGTAGTGGCTCGCCGCACCGGCATCCCGCTTTCCAAGATGATGACCGCTGAAAAAGACCGCCTTCTCAAGATGGAAGAATTCCTCTCAAAAAAGATTGTCGGGCAACAGAAAGCGATACAGGCTATCGCCAATGCCGTTCGGAAAGCCCGGGCCGGACTGAAACTCCCGCATCGCCCGGTTGGCTCCTTTCTCTTTCTCGGACCGACCGGGACCGGCAAGACCTATCTTCCCAAACTTCTGGCGGAATTCCTTTTTGACGACAAGAATGCCATGGTGCGCCTCGATATGTCCGAATTCATGGAATCTCACTCCGTCGCCAAGATGATTGGCGCTCCTCCCGGGTATGTCGGGTACGAAGCGGGGGGAGTCCTTACCGAATCTGTTCGGCGCAAACCGTTTTCCATTGTCCTTTTTGATGAGGTGGAGAAGGCGCATCCCGATGTTTTCAATGTCCTGCTGCAGCTTCTTGACGACGGCCGCCTGACCGATGGTCAGAGTCGCACGGTCGACTTCTCCAATACCATCGTGGTCCTCACCTCGAATTATGCTGCCGACAAGATTCTCGACGCCGACCGCGAGGGACGGGAAGTTGATATGGACGAAGTGCGGGGTTTTCTTTTCACCAAGTTTCGTCCCGAGTTCCTCAACCGCCTGAACGACATCATTATCTATCACTCCTTCTCACAGGAGCAGGTGGAGGTCATTGCCGGTCTGGAATTCGAGCAGGTTAACCAGCTTCTCAAAGACCAGGAGATAAAGGCCACCCTAAGTCCGGCCGCCCGTCACAAATTGGCCGTGGACGGCTATACTTTCGAGTTAGGGGCGCGCCCGATTCAACGTATAATAGAGAAGGAAATCATAAACAAACTGTCGGTTGACATCATCACCGGTAATGTCATGCCCGGCGACGAGGTCATTATTGACGTAAAAGATGACGGCTATATTTTTAACAGAATGGCAAAAACAATTTAAACATAGAGCGGAGGAATAAATGGCGAAATTTATACTGGGCGCTACGGAGAGAATCAAGCAGGATGACTCCATCCCGGTGGAACTGCTTCCGTCCAACAAGATTCTTTATGCGGCGCGTTTAAACAGCGAGGAAGACGCCGATGTCACGCCGACCAAGTGCACCAACTTAAAAGAGGTATTCGAGAAGTTTCGTCCCTCGTTCTCGGCGGAACTGGAGAATACCGAAGGGCAGACGGTCAACGCCAATTTTGAAGTGCGCGCCATGAAGGATTTCACGTCCAAGGAACTGATTGAGAAAAACGACCAGTTGTCGGAAGCGTACTATGGAAAAGAGATGCTTTCCGACCTGGAGAAGCAACTCAAGAAAAACAACGCCCTTAAGAAAACTCTGGAGGATAAGGAAAAGAAAGAGGCTCTTCTGAAAGTGGCAAAATACTATATCGACTTGCTCAGCGAATAAGTGAGGTGATTTAAATGGCTGAAGAAGAAAAAAGAGAAATGCAGCCGCAGGCGGCGCCGGCGGAAGCAAGGGCTGAGAAAGCCGCAGAAAAAATATCCGACAAAGAATTCCAGTCAATAATGGGGGACAATTTTGCCGACTTCAGCAAGCTGGCAAATCTGCTTCCTTCCTTTAAAACGGCCGATGGCGACCTGGTCCGCGGGGTGGAATGGCTCGACCCCAAAAAGGATTTCCAGCGCAAGGAATTTCTGACCAAAAAGGAATTCGCCAAACAGAGAAAACTGCTTGCGCAGAGACTCAAAATTTGGCTCGATTACCTTTCACGCAGCGGCGACCTCGATGAAATCCGCAAACAGCTGAGCGAGGATTCCGCCAAACTGGAGGCTAATCTCGAAAAGAATATGCGCCGCGTTCATCAGGCGGCGCGAGAACTGGAAACCACCTATCGCGCTATCGAAAAGTTTTTTGCCAATGCCCAGCAGGAACCGGATGAAAAGGTCAACGCCTATTTCGCCAATGTCTCCGCCGAGGAACTGGCCAATCCCGATGACCGGGAAAAATTCGAGCAGCTCTCCAAAGCGGTGGCTGACCTGTACCGCGAGTGGAGCATCAAGGAATGCTTTGCCATGGCGGTCGTTCCCGGCTATCTCGGAAGTGTTGAGAATATCGATACCTTTGCCCGTCAGCTGGGGATGCCGAACAAGGTGCATATCCTCACCGACCTGCCTAACTTCGAGAAATTCGAAGAAGTCATGGATATGCTGGAAGACCCCAATTATGCCAACATGATGGGTATCGACAGCTACAAGCAGTATGTCTCGGTATTTGCCAACTATGTCCTTGCCCGCAACGCCAACCAGTACGAAGATGATGATATGTGGATTCCCCCCTCCGCAGCTGTTGCCGGCAAGATGTATCAGGGTGACCTGACGGTCGGAATGCAGCAGCCGATGGCCGGCTTCAAATTCGGCAAAATAGCCGATGCCAAATATCTTCGCTTTAAAGCCAACCAGCCTGACGCTTCCAAGATTAATGAAAAGGGTGTCAACCCGCTGGTCAACTTCGAGGGGACGGCGGTAGCCATGGGCGCGGCTACGCTTTTCTCCAAAGAAACCTTTAACGTTTACTCCATCCGGCGCACCTATGACTATGTTTACAAGACAATGCGCAATTATCTGAATAAGCAGACCTTCACGGTCATCGACCAGAAATTTATCGATACCATGCGCAAGGACATCGATAAATTTATGAAGGCAATTACCGGTGGCGACAATATCCTTCAGGATTATAAAGTCGAAATCTTCGCCGATGAAGAGATGCGCAAGCGTCAGGAAGTAGACGTCAAAATCAGTCTTAATCCCAAGTATCCGGCGCGGACATTCAACATTGAATTTGTCGCCTGGAACCAGGATAATCAGACCAACGTAAAGGACAAGTAGGCGCGAAGAGTTTTGCCGTTATGCCGTAACCGGCGGAGAATTACAAAAGCAAATCATGAGTTTTTAAGCCCTAAGTCATAGAATTAATAGAAAGGAGTAGCTTATGGCTCGGAGACCGATTCTTGAGATCGATGGTGTGGTTTACAAAAACGTTTACCAGGTCTCGTACGAACTTTATACCGCAAAAGATGAAACCGGACGCCCTGCCGACCGGGCCCATGCCGGGGTTATTAAAATAACCCGCGAGTCGGATGAGAATGCCAACATCGCCCGCTGGGCAATGGATTCCAGCAAGCCCAATTGGAAAGCCGGGAAAGTGACTTTCAAAAATCCCGATGACGCCACCATGAAAGAGCTCGCTTGGGAAGAAGGTTTCATCACCCGCTATGAGGAGATGATTCCTCATATTAAACAGCGTCCTGACGACCAGATTTTCGAGTATTTCGAAATATCCTGTCATAAGCTCAGTATCGGCGATGCCGAGATTGACAACCGCTGGCAGGAGTAGATTTTTTCATTTTGCGGGTGGGAGTTTTTCCCACCCGCTGAAAGACGGTCATGCCTGAAGAAAAAACAACCTTACTTGAGACACCGGCGCTCTGCTCGGTTCAAATCGACAATAAGCAGGTCAAATACGATATATCATCGGTCGCCCTTCATCAGTATGTCGATAACCATCATGTTTTGCAGGTTCGCATTCGGCAGGTCGGAAAAGCGACCTCCAGCAAGGATTTTGATGACCCCACCGAATATGCCAATTTCCTTGGCAAGTCGATAGCGCTGAACATCAAACCCGGCGGCGGGATGGTCGATGCCTCGCGGGAACTGGAATTCATAGGGATTGTAACCAGGGTGAGTCTCGATAACAGCATTGATGGGCTCAATACCGTTCTGATTACCGGTCATAGCCCGACCATCGCTCTTGACGGTCCCAGGCATAACGCCTTCTTTAATGAACTTACAGCGACTGATATTATCGGCTCCGTCGTCAGAAAATATCCCATAACGATGGGAACACAGGAAGCCACCCGCGGGACGCTAAAATTCTGTGTGCAGTATAACGAAACCGATTATGATTTCATTATGCGGCTTGCCGGCAGCTATGGAAAATTCGCGTTTTATAACGGCAAGGAATTTCAGGTGGCTAAAGCTTCCGGCTCCAATACCGAAGACCTTACCTGGCGCGAAACTCTGGGTTCTTTCTCGCTCGGTCTGGGAACGCAATCGGCCGAATTTGAATCGAGCCTCTACAGCTACGAGCAAAATAAGGATTACTCCCAGGATACCAGCTCCATGTCTTCCTCGACGGCGCTGGCGAATCTGTACAAAATCTCGCCCGATGCCTCCAAAAAAATATACACGTCATCGGGATTCTCCAATCAGCCGCGTCTGGTCAGCGATGCCCAGTCGCTGGATGAGCACCTCAAGAATGAGAAAAGCGGCGCTATCGGAAAAATGATTATCTGCGCCGGGCAATCGATAGTCCCCAAAATCGTCCCCGGAAATTGTGTCAAAGTGCGCGGCATGGATAAATTTGACGGCACCTATTATGTCACCTCTGTCCGGCACCAATTCAACGAAAGCGGTAAATACCAGAATACTTTTGAATGCATTCCTCTTGACACCGCCTTCCCGAGCGTAAGGAAATTGCCGCCTTCGCTTACCGATATACAGAGCGCGATTGTTACAGACAACAATGACCCGGAAAAAATGGGTCGCATAAAAGTCAAATTTCCCTGGCTTCCCTCTGACGAGACCCCCTGGATTCGGTTTTTAACTCCGCACGCCGGCGCCGACCGCGGCTGGTACTGCCTCCCGGAAATCGATGATGAAGTCCTGGTCGGATTCGAGCGGGGTCATCCCGACCTGCCGGTGGCGCTTGGCTCACTCTATCATAAAGATGACGCGCCGCATTCCGATACCAACAATGATAAGAACGATATAAAGATGTTCCTCACCCGGGGAGGAAACCGCATCTATTTTAAAGACGAAAGCGGCAGCGAGCAACTGATAATCGCCATGAAGGATGGTAAGAACAGCATTACCATGGACCTCTCCGGCTCTCCGAAAATTACTATTGAGAGCACCGACGGCGACATTACGCTGAAAGCCAAGAATATCACTCTGGAAAGTACCGATAAGGTGGAAATAAAAGCAGACAAGGATGTCATAGCCAAAGCCGGCGGCAATATGGAGTTGGAAGGAACCGCCGGGCTGAAAGCCAAAGCCTCAGGACCGGCGGAAATGGAGGGCGCAACATTGAACCTGAAAGGTCAGAGTCAGGTCGCCGTCAAAGGCGCCATCATCCAGCTGAATTGACCTGCCCATGGATTATTTAGCGCTTCCTTTTATTTTGCGAGAGGGGTATCTCTCCCGGGCTAATCTCGAAGAATCAATCACCTTTTCTATTGGACTGCTTCTCAGCACCCGTATCGGAACCATGCCTTTTAACCCGGAATATGGCTGCGATATCTGGGAAAAAGAATATTCCGACCTGTACACCGCCAATAAGGCTGATATCAGAGCCAGCCTGCGCAACGCCATCGATAAATTTGAAAGACGTCTCTATAATGTCTCCATTTCATTCTCCAGCGTTGCCGACACCTCGCCTCATTCGCTGGGCATGGCCGTCAAAGTCAGCGGAAACTATCGCGATGACGGAGAGGAGAAAAAATATGAAGGGACCTTCCATATCGGATAGGAATATTTGAATATGAAAATCGAAGAAGCCCGCTCTCCGGAGAAGATATTTTATGAAATGCATCGGGAACTGCGCGCCTGGAACTCCAAGATTCCGGAATCACCGGACCGTCTCGACCCGATACTAAAGATCCTTCTGCAGCTCTATTCGCACCAGTTGTCCCTTATTGACCGTCGTATTGGCGAAGTCTGGGAGAACGCCGCCCACGCCCTGGTGAAAGCGGTCTGTCCGGAAAGCAGGCATTGGCCTGTTCCGGCGCACGCGGTTATGCGTTGCAAGCCGGCCGACCCGGTGGTGGAGATTGACCCTCACACCCGTTTTTACTACAAAGAAAAGCGGGAAGGGGGGCAGACTTTTTTCTTTTCTTCGCTGCGCCGGGAGCGTTTGCTGGCGGCCGAAGCAAGATTTGTTTTCTTCAAATTTGGGCGCTCCGTGGTCAATCTTTCTCCCTCCTCGCGCAGCGAGACCGGCTCAATGTCTCGCTCTCAATTCACCAGCGCCCCTACCGGCTCGGGGCAGCTGTATATCGGCATTCAATTTGCCGGGCAGCCTGCCGATTTTGCCGGCGCATCTATCTTTCTGAAAGGTTCCCCGGAGGCGCTGCGCCAGCTCCGCTGGTCCCACTGGTTTCCAGGTAATCGCAGCGGCGAATTCCACCAATCGGCCGAATTCTGCCCTGGCATGACCAATGATTTCGCCCAGCTTTTTGCCAGCAATGAGCGGATTATTGACTGGGGCGGTCTGCGCACCGGTGTCGACCTCTTCAAATCTCTTGAGGATAACTTTATAATCATCCCTTCCTCTTTCGCCCACTTCTGGGAAAAAGGAAAACCGCCGGCGGAACTGGTCGAGGCCCTCGCGTCCGAAAGCTCTGCCCTTGAATCTTCCGGTCCGCTCTATTGGGTACAGGTCACCTTGCCCCCGCGAGGCGATAAAGCGAAGCTGCTTTCTTCCTTCGAAATGAATTTCAATTGTTTTATTGCCGTCAACAAAAATGAGCTGACCCTCTTCAAACATACCGGCGGGAATAAACTGGTCGAAGTGGAACTTCCCGAAGATATCGATAATATCCTTGAAATCACCGGCGTCATCGACTCCAGCGGACGCACCTATTCCCCGCGCCATATGATTCAGAATCAGAAAGGGCAAAGAGGCTATTCGCTTGAAGAGCGGGACAAACGGTTGCTTATCTGGTTTGATTTCGCCTCCGACTTGGAACTGCCGCCCGATTCCATCACTGTAACCTATGCCGTTACATCCGGAACGGCGGCTAACGGCATTGATGCCGGTAAAATCAGCGAGCTGTATGAAAACCACCCGGGGTTGGTTTCGGCGGAGAATATCACCTCAACCGGAGGCGCCATTCCGGCCCGTTCCGAGGAACAGGTGCTTATGGAAGTTTCGGCGCGACTTCGCAATCGCGACCGCGCCCTGACCTTTATCGAGATTGCCAACTGGGCTAAAACCTTTGACCCCCGTATCAAATCTGCCACCTGTGAAAACGGGGTGGTTCGGGCGCGACAGGGGGTGCGAAGAAGTATCATGATCAAAGTGAAGATAAATCCGGCGGAGTTTCATTCTGACGAAGAAACCTCCCTGTTATCGCAGCGCCTGGAATCATTCCTTAAATCGCGCAGTCCCATCAATACCCATTTTACCGTGGAGATAACCAGGCAATGACCGAAAAGCTCATGCCCGACTTCACCAGTCGCAAATCTCCATTTCACTTTACCACGGCGCTCAATACCCTGATAAGAATCGGGGTTGACCTCGACCGGGTAGAACTCCTGGCGGTAGGCGAATATGAAAATTATAAGGGGGAAATCATATATCAGGAGCCGGCGCCGGGGCGGGTAATTACGAGCGAAAGCCGCATCGTTCTGCATGTCGGTTATCCCAGCGCCGTGGACCAGATGCCGTATCAGTTTTTCTATGGCTTGCACACCAATGTGGTGCGCTCGCGCGAATGGGAGATGCAGTCGCGGGAACTGATGGCCCCCTTTGATGCCGCCGTCATCAGGTATACTTCAATAGCCCGAAATCTGATTCTCAAATTCAACCTCGGGGTCGTTGAATACGAGCATCTCGTGCGATTTCTGAAGTTGTTCGATTACGATGTTTTTCAAAGCGGCGATGAGATGCGCGAAGCTCTCCTCTGGGCGGCCCTCTTTCCATCCTTTCACTATTGGTCCGCCAACCCGGAGTTGATGTCGCAATTCCTGGGATTGCTGTTTGAGAAAGAATTCAGAATTATTGAGAACCAGCGGGCCGAGTTTGCCATTCCGGCGAGTATTCGTTACCATCTGGGAACCGTCAGCGGACGTCTCGGGAGAGAAACCATTCTGGGCAGGTCTTTCAATGAATCAGACTCCACCTATCTGGTGGAAGTTCGCGATATTGGCACTACGGAAATGCGCGACTGGATGCCGAAAGGAAGAAAGAGGAAGAGGCTCGAGACCGTTCTTGATATCAGCATGCCGGGGTATCTCAACAGAATTATTAGGCTGGTCTCATCGGATAAAACTGTTCATATTGGCAAGAAACAACGTCAAGCTTTCCTTGGTTTTTCCAGCCAGATTTAATAGGCTTGACAACAATAGGGATAGATGGTAAATTCGCTTTTTAAGCTTGAGGCAAGATAATGGATGACTTGAACTTATATTCCGTGAACTGGCAGGATGGCATGCTTATCACCGAGCGCCATCTCAAAGAGCAGGAAAAGTATTTTGAAGAGCTGACCCGCTGGCACAGCCTCCATATTGGCGACCGCTACGGTCTGGTGCGGAAAAGTTTCGACGGTAAACCGGCGATTGGCTTTAAGGCTGTCATTAATGGAAATCGCCTCAAACTGGAAATTACCAGATGCCAGGCGCTCACGCCGGATGGAAACTATATTGAGATTAGCGAGACCCTGCGCAATCCGATTGGAGGCGAGCTCAATGTCACCGAGCCGGTCATTCCTGTATATATCAGCGTTGATGCCGTCTCCAAGCGCCAGGTCGGGGACCCTGACCCGGACGAGGACCTTCCGCGGATTCCCTATTTGGTCAATAGCTATGCTGTTCATCTGCAGAAGCCGAGCGGTCTTCCGGAGTCCAGTTATCTAAAAGTGGCTGAGCTTATTGTCAGCGGCAGTGATGTCCGCAATTCTGATACTTATTTTCCTCCCTGTCTCAGCCTGAATGCGGATGAGCGGCTCTCTCAAAAAGCGATTGATTACCGCAACCGCTTAGAGAATCTGCTGGCGCTGGCGTCACGGGCGCATCTGGCCGTCTCGGTCAGCGGCGCCATGGCCGGTGAAAGCACCCAACTGCAACTGGCGTTTCGGGAAACGGTCTATCTCCTGGTCTATCACCTGGCGGCTTCAATTGATGATTTTATCATTGGCCGGAATGCTGCTCACCCGCTACAACTGGTCATATTCTTCAAGAAGCTTTTCCGCGTTTTTTCCACTCTTATCAATCTCCAGCCCGGTCTGAAAGACTATCTCAACGAGAAATATTTCACCAAGGAGTTGAATACCGAGGTGGGGAAATTCATCTCAGTCGTCGAGGCCTTTATAATGAAGGAGTATGACCATCAAGCGCTCGGGGAGCATATACAGGCAATTGATGAGATTCTGGGCGTGCTGCGGGGTGTTCTGGGATTCCTGGCGCAGACCAAACGGGAGCAGCTGGGCGAGCAGGCGATGGCGACCGACACTCTCACCTACAGCGGCAGGACCTACCGCGTGGCACCCTTCAGCTCCAATCGGCTGGAACAGGTCGGCGAGCTTTGCTATCTGATGATTGATGTCGCGCAGCCGCGGGCGGTGGCTGATGCCGTAGTGCTGATGTCAAAAGACCTTTTCACCATCCCCGAATGGAATAATATGCAGGTGCGGCTTGGTTTGAATGACGCCCGCGGGCTGGGGGAGACCGACCCGGTCGATGTCGATACCAATACTTTCGGCAATAAAGTGGCGCTGCACCCCAAAGATATGATGCGCTCCTCGTCGGTGCGGCAGATTACTCTCATCTTCCGCGGCGCCAAGGATGCCTCTAAATTCTCCCGTTTAGGGAAAATGGATTTGATAATTTATTCAATGTAGTTGACGGCACAGGTTCGGAATGGAAATACGCGCTTATATACAAGACCTTTTCAAATATATCGAATCCTTCGAGAAAGGGGCGGCCGGCTTTGAAACGGAAGCCTTTTTGCAGACCTACAACGGAATTTATGCCGTCTTTCAGGCGCTGCGGGAGCAGCGCGACAAAGCCGTTAAAGTCGACGAGTACTTTTATGACTGGATTCGTCAGAGCCCCTTGACCAGCTCCGACCTGCGCCAGCTGGCGGTGCAGGTCATGATAACTTATTTCGAATCGGAAGCCGATACCGACGGTCAAACCAATAAGTCGTATCTTTACTGCCGGGGATTGCGCGGGGTTCGTCAGGATGTTCCCTTCTTCGAGAACTATCTTCTCCCGCTGCTTTTTAAAGAGGGGAGTCTCGGTGGCAATTTCCGCCTCAATCAATTTTTCCTCAATGAGATGGCGCGGTACATAAATAAGTTTGGGAAGAAGGTCAATTTGGGGATGACGCCTGAGGAGTTCTCTGCGTTGCCGGACCCGATGAAATTCCTTGAACTGGCGCGCCGTCGTGTCGAGCTGGGAAACGATATCCTTAAAGACCGCAGCAGCCTGGAATTCAATCTGCAGCGGATGAATATTTTCAACAAACTGGGACAGAAAAGCCGCCTGATGGACCAGTATCTTACCGAATGGCAATACCTGACCAAGACCAGCTTCTGGCAGACAATTAAGGACTTCTTCAGTGTTCTGGGGGGCAAATTCAAAGGAGTCTTTTCCAATTCGCGGTATTTTCGACTGGTTCTAACGCAGAGAAACCTGGCATACTTTTACTATACATTTCTCATTCTCCTCTTTTTGTTTCTTGCCATTTTTGTTCCGGTAAGCTGGAATAAATATTCTCAGAAACAACTGCAAAGCCTTCAGGACAAAGTCACCCAGGTGCAAAGCGGGAGCCTGAAATGACCCTTGAGATGAAAAAAGACGGGAAATAAATGCGACCAGGTTCAATTCTGAAAATATTCAAGAAGGGTTCCAAATTTGCCGCCAAGCAGAAAGGAAAGAAGGGGGAGCCGGGGTATGGTTGGCCGCCGGGAATTCGTATTGGCGTCTATGGCCACGCCAATTCCGGGAAGACCGTTTATTTCACGGTCCTCAATGAAGAATCCAAGATAGCCAAAGACCTTCAGATTTCAGTCATCGACAATGCCACCGCGGGAGAGTTTCTCGCCAATTACCGCGCCATCTGGGGGGTTGGCGCCGCCACCGATGTCGGCACCGTTGTCGACCGCCGCGGCGACAAAAAATTTCCCGACCCGACCGCAGGAGACCGGCTGCTTAAATTCAATGCCATCATTGATAAGAATAAGAAAGTTTCTGTGGTGACTTATGACTATAACGGGCGGGCTGTTGCTATATCAGACCGCATCGAACTGAAGGAGAAAGTTCTTGATTTCATGGATGGCTGTAGCGGGATACTTTTCTTCTTCGACCCCAAGACCCTGGCGGCGGAACTGCAGAGCCAGGAACATGTAGCCTCCTTCGTCAGCATGCTGGAGCGACTGGCGCCGCTCAAGAGCCGGTTGCCGATGCCGATTGCTCTGGTTGTCACCAAAGCCGATATTCTGCCCGGTTTTACCGGCGATAATCAGATAGTGTTGATAAATCCCGAAGATGAAAACTTTCTTGCGGAGGATTTTGAAACATTTCTTGACCGTGTTCTCAGCAGCAACAGAATCGCCTCCAATTCCGCCTGGGCCGGCTCCGTTCGCAATGTTCTTTTCAAACTCAGGGAGTTCTTGAACGTGGTAGTCGGGCGCACTCTCGATTTCCAGATCTTCTTTATCTCCAATACCGGCCAGACCCCCGAAAAAATCGGGACCGAGGTAGGACGTTCCATATATGTCCCGCCGGCGAAGATTCATCCTATCGGCGTGAAGGAGCCATTTTACTGGCTCTTGAAATCGATTTTCCGGAGCCGCAAAGTTTCTCGCTTCAGAGCGGTGGCGAAATTTGTCATGTTGCTTAGCCTCCTCTGGATAGTTCTATACTCCATCCCCAATCTCTATCACTTCAAAATGCTCCTTCCCGGGTTGGAATCCAAAGAGAAGGTGGTGCTGGCGGCCACAAACGGTTCCGTATTGGGATTGAATACCGACCAGCGGCAGGAAATAATTGACCAGTATCGGAAGTATGAGCGCTCCTGGACGGTAAATTATCTGTTTCCGAATTTTAAGTACCCTTCCTCGGAGATTCGCGAGGCATACACCGCTTTCAATATGGGGATGGCCGTCAAAACGCTGGACAGCGCCTTGCGTGATTTTGCCTCGGTCGTTCGCGACCCCTCCATGTGGCCGGTCTTTAACCTGACCGATTCCACCATACGCTACCAGCCGATTCATGACAAAATCCTGGAGCAGCTGAACCGCTACCGTCAATCGACCGACTACACGGAGCTTTATAAGCGAAGCAACCGCGGCAAACAGCTCTGGGACAATTTCGAAAAAGCGATAAAAAATCCGACTGACTCTACCCCCTGGCTGGCGATTGCCCAACAGGTGCAGATATTCCAGACCGATTTTGGCCATGAACTGAGTTCCGCGGAAAAAGACCTTTTGAAAGCCTTCTCCACCCGTAAAGCCAAGAAAGAACAGGCGGTGGTGGCGCAGAAAATCACCAGCGAAATGGGCTCATTTGTGGAGCAGATTAACAGCGTCACCGACCCGGCTTTCCGCTTCGAGACCGCCCTGACGCAGCTGCGACAGATTCTCGCCAACCTTGACCCGGTGGTTGACCGTCAGAATGTCACCATGATAAATAAGTACCTTCAGGATGCCGCCAAGTGGTCGCAGCGGCGAAAATTTACCTGCAAGATTGAATCGGTTCCGGGGAAGGCGCATCTTCATATCGAGGTGACCGAAAAAGGGAAAGACCCCAAATGGAGCGAGGTCAATCAGATTTTTGAAGGGGATAAGATTGAATTCTTCTGGAAAATCGGCGATGATATTCATATCGCTATCGATACCGCCAAGCATGTTTGCCAGTTGGGCAAAGACCCCAGCGACAGAAAACCGCTGAAAGGAAAATATTCCATATTTGAAATGAACGGCGAGATTAATTTTGGAAATATCGGAAAAAAGATTATAATTTCCTTTGCCCCTCCACTGGAGGAGCAGATACCGAAACTGGAACCATGATTTAATTTCAGGGAGTGATATATGAAGCAGTTGATAAAGCGGTTGACAGAATTTCGTATTTTTGTAGTGGTGTGTCTGATTGTCGTTCTGGCGGCGCCGCTGGCTTATGCCGGCAAAGTGCAGCTGCCGGAAGGGAAAGAGATAAAAGTCCGTTTCGACCCCAAAATGAAGATCTCCTCCGGCAAACTGGAAAAAGGGGTGCCGCTGCAGATTTACCTGGTGGAGCCGATTGAAATCGCCGGGGTGGTCATTGTCCCCAAAGATGCCCCCGGAACTGCGGTGGTGGCCGATGTCAAGAAAGCCGGGAAACCGGGAAAGCCGGGAATGATAAAAATCGAATTCACCGAGCTGGAGCCGACTGGAGATTTCAAATCGCCCGACGGCGAGAAAATCAAACTGAGCGGAACCATCGAGAAGAAAGGGGGCGGGAAAAAACTGCTCTCGTACCTCTTCATTTTCGGTCTATTCATTAAAGGGGGAGAGGGAACCATCGACCCTAACGGCATCTATACCGCTACGGTAAGAGAAGGGATAATTCTGGAGAATTAATAGAGTCTTTGAGCCTCACTAAAGCATAACGGGTCACCTAAGCCGGTGACCCGTTTTTTGGTGTCTTTCCGTCCCATTGTACGGCAGGGGTCGACCCGCGTGTCGACCCAGACAGGACGGCGAACGCGTAAGTCCGCTACTACAACTCTGATCAATCGCCTTTAGGCTTAATTACCCCGAATACATTATCGACCACGATTTTCGAAGATTCGTAATACACGTCGTTTACGGGTATCGTCTCACCGATGAATGTTGACAGATGGGTGGGATAAACCCCAAAATATGTGGTGTCGGGATATGACGTAGTATCTATCATGGGATAATTACTCATAAATATCGAAAGTAGTGTTGCATTTCCCTTGGTATTGACGATTGTTCCCAATGGCGATACATGCCAGATAACGATCCCTTGTAAGATTGTGCCAGTAATATCTTTGATGTCCACCTCTGAGACCGCATCACCAAGAGACCTGTTGCGAACTACGCTGTCAACATGGAGAGAACCGATATCATAAAAAACACCAAATTCTGCGGAATCGAGAAGATTTAGATTATACACCACTAAATCAAGTCGAAAGGTTGTCTCAAACGGAATCTCCAGATATCGCGGCACCAACTTAACCATCGGCACCACCGGATAAAGGTCAATCGACAGCCGGGTGATGATGCCCGGAAGCACATCGGCGACGGTTTCGCCCTTATAGAGTAAAACCGGGACATCCTGACGTCCCATTCCAATTCCCTCCACAATAAAACGGCGGTCGCGACCGGCAGGAATCGCCAGTTCCCCGACAAAATACCCATCCTTTTCAATAAGGCTGTCCACCAGCAACTGGTCGGTCTCTCTTTCCGGTAGGACCACATAGACCAGCATCCGGCTGATAGATTGGCTTGCCTGCGCGGCATCAATTTTCATACTGATTGTTACCGCACCATTCGGTCCCGGCGCCACAATCTTCTCCGAGCATCCGGAAATCAATAATAAAGTCAAAACCAGGCCGCTCAGGAGAATTATACTTCTTCTAATGTTCATAATCATATCCTCCTACAGACTGGCTGAAAGACTGACCAGTACCTGATGTCCGGTCAGCTCTATCCGGTTGTCATCAACATTTCCGGTAAAATACCGGTAGTCCACGCCGATTCCAAAGCGCTCTTCCGGACGGCTGGCGATGCCGCCGCCAACGCCGAAAATTTCGGACTTTCCGAAATTGAGCTCGTTGGAGCCGAGAAGTCTCATCTCCCCCGCCAGGGAGAAAATCCATTTTCTGGAAAAATATTTCCCCAGAGTCAAACCGGCGGCAAGCTCATTCCCAAAGAACTTCAGTTGCTCCAGGGTTGATTCATCCTCACTGTAACGGGTATTTCTGCCCCGGGCAAGATAACGTATATCAACCGCGGCTGTGCCGAATTCATTCCCGGCTGAGGCCGCTGTCTGAAGTTCCAGAAGCGGGCTCTGCTTGAAAATCTTCTTCCCGGCGACCTGGTCGGTGGTGAATATAGTATAAATGACGTTTGCCATGAGAAGTCTGTTACTCTCGCCCAGTTCTATGCCGCCGTTTAGAGAAAAAATATCGCCGGGATTGTACTTATCCAGACCTTCATATGGTTCATATTCCCCGGTAAACTCAAACATAGCGCCGCCGCCGCAGCGAATTTTCCCCAGCATGGTGGCGCCGCCGACAAGGGCATTGAAACCAAAACCTTCACCATATTTGGTAAAGGGAAACTGAAGGTAGTTTTGCGAAAGATATTCGATGACCAGCCATTCCTTGCTCAAGTCAAGTTTCTTTTTGCCGGTCGGGATATTGAATCCGCCGCTGAAAAGCAGCTGGTCGTTGGAAAAAGAGCGGCTAAACTGGATACGGGCATCCCCCACGCCCGAGAGGGAATACTCGCTGGTCGGAGTGGTCAGCTCATTGGAGGCGCCGGCAAAATAGAATGTAGCTTCCAGATTCTCCCCCAGCGGGACAAATCCGCTCAAAGGAGTCGCCAGTTGCGCCAGTTTTATTTTGACGTCAGAGTTCTTCAACTCCCAGTAACTGAAAACCGGTTGAACGCCGCCGGAGGTCGGCTGTCCCAGAAGAATCTGCGCCTCGCTCTTAAGCGAGAAAATCGATGCTATCCCCAGCAGAACTATTGCGGCTATAAACATTCTATTTCGCATCGAGATTCCCTCCTATTACGACCCGCCCATAGTTGTCAACCTGGGGTGGAATCTGGCTGGCGCGGTCAACCAGCGAACTGCGTAAGGCTCCGGAGTTGTTCAAGACATACCGGAGTCTTCTTTCCAATCCGCGATTGCCCCGTTCACCCTGGGCTTCATTCTCAACGCTCTGCTCAAACTGCGAGAATGAGAGTTCGCCGCCCGGTCCCGCTTTCGCCGCCATTGATGCCTGTTGATATCGACTCTGCGCCTGCTGAAATCCCCTGTCCATCTTCACGGCCCTCTGAAACTCCTGCGCCGCCTGCTTATACATTCCGCGACGGGCATATCCGAGCCCGCGACAATATGCCATAAACGCCAGATACGACTCAGTCGGGACCTTCTGGATGGCATCCCGCTCTTCCTGAGTTAAATCGATTTTGAGATTGTCGATTATTTTGAAGACAAACTCCTTCTGGAGCTTAAATATCCCCTTTAGTTTTCCCTCACTTGGGTCGGTCATAACCGCGGAGCTTTCCGCAATATTTACTACGGCCCCTCCCAGGCGAAGCTCTTCTTTGCCGATTCCGACAAGATTGCCGGTAACGACATTGCGGCTGCCAAGAATTCGACCTACCCTGGGCGCTATATTCGGGTCGGAAACGCCTGTTTCCGCCAGCTTGAGCTCGCTTAAGAGGGCGTCTATCTTCTGCCTTTCGACTACCCGCAAGGCGCTGACTTTGGAGAGGTCGATAGCAGTGAATTCCGCCAGACCGCTTGCCAGCGGGGCTGTTTCCGCAGGCAGACTGGTACCGTCAAAATCAACCACGGCTATCGTATTGGAGGGAATAGATTGCGCATCAATCTCCTTTTCATTCTTCACGGCGTCGGCAATCTCCGCCTGCAATTTCAGATTTGCCATTCTCTCCAGGTACTGACGCAGGGTTCCGCCGATTTCGCCTTTAGGATTCAGATTAAGAGCCGTCGAATAGGCGGCAATAGCGGCGTCGATATTATTCTGTTTCTCCGACAGCAGCCCGATATACAAGTAGGCGAGAGGCTCCGGCTTGATGATATTCGCCTGTTTAAGGGCGTCTTCGGCCTTAATCAGCTCCCCTTTCTTGTAATAGGCGATGCCCAGTTCCCGCCAGGCGTCGGCGCTTGCCGGATTCGCCTTAATCTCAGCATAATATTTTTCTATAGCATGGTCGTAATCCCCCTGCTCCGCCAGACTGCTTCCCTGCATGTATAATGAGTGCGAGCATCCGGAGATTACCAGAAGGAGAATCGGGCACCACAGCCACTTCTTGAACTTATTGGTTTTCTGCATCTTGAATTACCCGGCCAGAGGTCTATAAATTTCCATTTTCCGTTTGGCTTCGGCAAAAGAATTATCCATTTCGTACGCCTTCTTGAAACAGTCGTAGGCATTCTTGTAATCATACTTGTCCATGAAGTCAAGACCGCGAGAATAAAGTGTGGTGGCGTCGAGAGATTCGGTGCCTCCTTCCTTAAGCAGATTCTTGACGGCATCGGTCAGTTGCACATCCAGCCGGGCCGCCAGCTCTTCCACCAGTTCCTTTTCCAACTTGGCGTACTCCGGCTTTCCCTCTTTATCGACCGAAGCGATTATTTCCGAGGTCTCTACGCTTACCACCCGAACAATCATACGGGTACTCTTGTCGTCAAGCTGCGTAATGCTGCCGAATATCATATACTGCGCCCCCAGAATCCTGCCTACCTTTACCGCCGTAGCCGGGTCAACGCCTCCTGACTTTTGAAGTTCCTGCTCCTTGAGGACGAAATCGATTTTATCTCGTTCCACAACTTTCAGCGATGAGATTTTGCCAAAATCATGTTCGAAGAAGTCGGCTAATCCCTTGGAAAGATATCCCAGTTCCTGTTGATATTTGCCGACCGAGAAATTGTCGAATTCCATGATGGCAATGGTCTTGACGCCGCTGCTTTTATCCTCATCGCAGGCGAGGGCATTCTTGTTCTTCAGTATCTCGTACCATTTGTCCCGAAGCTCCTTGGGCCAAATGTCCTGGGGCAGGTGGGTCACGCAGGGACCGACATCGGAAATCTTCTTGAGATAGTCGATGGAATTGCGGTAATACTCTTCGCCCTTGGCGTAGGTAATGATGCTCAACGCTTCGAAAATGGCGATGCTGTCGCGGGGGGTCAGGTCGGTCCGCTTCAGAAGCTCACCGGCGATACTGATTCCCTTATCGAATTCCAGCTCACTGTAATATTTTAACGCTTCCCCGATTTTTTCCGCAACATTCGGTTCCTGCGCGGAAAGATTTGTCGCCGCCATAAGCGTAAACAGAAGCCCCAATGGCGCCGCCACCCTGAAAAATGTCCGAATAGAAATCATCACTGACTCCTTTCTAAAAAATTGATGCCGTCAATTTTTATACCACGAATCTTAAGAATTCGGGTAATTATTCTTCGAAATTTATGTTAACCTTGGTCGTCTCGCCCGACTTAATGACGATAGTAGTGTCGCGCACCAGCTCCGTGCCGTCAAGATTGATTTTAAGCGTGACCTGATGTTCTCCCGGCTCAAGACGAAAGGTGTACGGCGTCTGCCGCTTATCCTGAAAAACATTGTCAATAAATATATAGGCCCCCCGGGGTGTCGAACCGATTATCGCCGTCCCCGGCACAACCTGAGGCGGTGTCTCTACCACGGCCGGTTTAATTTCCGGCATTTGAAAGGAGTAGTCTCGCCTTACGGTGTCGCCCGGCAGCAGCAATAAAGTATCCATTATGCTTTTATTTACCGCCTGACTGTTTCTTATTTCCAGGATATAACTGCCGGAATCAAGCCTGAGCGTATTTTGCGTCACCTGCGATGCCACTCGATTGCCTCCAATATAGATATCGCCGCGAGGTGATACGGTCATCGCCAGCACGCCGGGAATATTCACCGCGGGGGTGATCCCTGTTGCCGAGGAGAGTGAATCTGAACCGGCGGCTACATCAGTGGTTGACGATTCCGTTTCAGCGATTTCCTTCTCCGGGAAAAGCAGAAAATATCCGGCAAGACTGAGGACTGCCAGTGCCGCCACAACCACAGACGCCACAACCACTTTTTTCGATTTTGGCTGGCGGCCGGTTTTGCCGGTAGTGGCAGCCCCTTCAACAGTCGGGCTGGTAATATTGCGGCGGGTTTCTTCGACCGCCTCCCTCATATCGGCGGCAGCGCTGAAGCGGCTTTGCGGCTCTCTTTCTATGGCGCGCAGGATTATCTCCTCGAGCGGTTTGGAGATTTCCGGGTTAAGCAGACGCGGTTTGAGCGGGTCATTGAATAATTTAGCGTCTCGCAATGCGAACTCATTATCCCCTTCAAACGGCATGCTTCCGGTCAGCATATAGAAAAGGGTCGTGCCGACGGCGTAAACATCTATCAAACGGTAATCAGTCTTCTCATTGGGGGTGAATTGCTCCGGCGCCATATAGGCGGGGGTCCCGCAGGCAAATCCGGCTGTGGTGAGGTTCGGGTCGGTCTTCGCCTTGGCGATGCCGAAATCGATGATTTTCACTCGGCCGGTGATATCGATCATGATATTTGACGGTTTTATATCGCGATGATAGATCTCTTTACGATGGGCAAAGTCGAGCACATCAAGCACTTCCGATATGATTTTCAGCGCCTCCGGAATCTCCAGCCGCTGTCTTGATTGTATCATTTCATCGAGGGTGGTCCCGTCAATATATTCCATGGCGATGACCATATCCTCGCCATGGCTGAAGAAATGCTTTATCTGGCAGATATTGGGATGCCCATCAAGAAGCGCCAATTTGTCCGCCTCTTGACGAAACCGTTCCACCAGGCTGGGGTCGCTGAGAATCTTGAGAACCACTTTGAGATTGGGGACATCCTTATGAACGGCAAGATAGACTTTAGCCATCCCGCCGGCGCCTATTTTCCGAAGAACTTGATAGCTGCCGATAAATTGGTTTTCCATATCGGGACAAATATACTTTTATGTGGGCATAAATCAACAATAAGAATTAAGAGGGGCGCCCCAGAATCTTCCTGTCTTGACAACTGCTTTAATATTCATAACTTACCGCTGACTTAGATTCGCCCCCGTAGCTCATCTGGATAGAGCATCTGCCTTCTAAGCAGAGGGTAGCAGGTTCGAGTCCTGCCGGGGGTATTTTAATTTCTTGACATTACCCTGAAAAAGCGATTCCTGCTCTTCCGGTAGCAAATCGGACTGATAAAATCTCAGTTACGCTCAAGAGAGACCGGAGATTTTTTGTTTGGGAATATGGACTTTTTATGACCATTATCACCATCATTGTTATGTCGGCAACGCGAACCATCTTGCTAACGATATGTGCAACAACTCATTAGGGGTCTGTGTCGGCACCCCTTTGCATCTGACGCCAACCGCTGCGAAACTGACCGATATCAGCAGTGCCGCTATCAAAATAGATTGACAAATATCTATAATGATTTAAATTGATGATGTACTTTAGGTACAGCCCCAAGCAAGAACCGCACTATAAATATAAATTTGAGCGCCGGGCGTAACCTGTAATCAGGCGAGCGTCAAAAGGAGGCCATTGTGCCTAAATATGTCATTTTCGCAATAATCGCCATTTCGATTTGTCCTCTCTGTAATCTTTTCGCCCAGGGGACTCTAACCATTACTCCCCAAATTCCGGGCCAGTTCTTGTGGGATAATGGCGGAACTCCCACTATCCGATTGGGAGAGCCATTCTATATCGATATCCTCTGGAATTATCTGAATGACTCCAGCATGATTGGTGGCTCTATGACGCTTGAATTCACTTCACCGGACATTCCCACCATCACAAAACTGACAGTTTCGGGCGCTCTGCCGGCTCCATATGACAATGTTGTCCTTAAGAACGGATTTGAAGACATAACCTACTGGAACTTCTTTGGAAGCCCCTCCGATTGGCCCTACGCCTTCTATCAGGATAATTTTGATGGCACTCTGCCTGATATCTTCGGGCATACTTTCGGCTCCACCACCGGATTTCCCGCCAACATGGGGACGATTGCTTTTTACGAGTTTCATTTTCAGATTGACCAGTCCGGCACTTTCTGTATCGATTCGGTGGAAGAGCCCAATGAGAGTTTTGGCTGGTATTTTGACGATGCCATTGCTCGACCAATTGATGCCTCCCAGGCCGGTTACCCGCTCTGCTTTCCGGTGGCGTTTGAGCCGCTCACGATGGTGACCAATCTTAATGACCATGGGTACGGCAGTCTCCGCTATGCCATTGAATCGGCGAATCTCTTGACCGGTTACGATACCATCCAGTTTCTGGTATCGGGCACTATTCCCCTTCAAACACCTCTGCCTTCATTGAGTGATGACAGCACCTGGCTCGACGGTTTCAGTGCTCCCTCCGGCGCTCGGTCGGTCATTCTCGATGGTTCCGCTTTGGCGGCAGGCGATGGCTTGATTATCGAGGGGAGCGACTGTCGTGTCGAGGCGCTCGTGATTCGCAACTTCCCCGGCAACGGCATTGTCGTTTTCGGTTCTCCGGCGATCAGAAACAGCCTAAGTGAAAATCTCATATTTGGCAATGGCGGTCTCGGAATTGACCTGAACAATGACGGCGTTACGCTTAACGATGACGGCGATCTGGACTCCGGTCCCAATAATATGCTGAATTATGCCACAGTAGATTCGGTCATTATGAATCCCGACAGCAGTTTCTCAGTATATGGCATATCATCCACCAACAGCACTAATCAGATATTTCTGGCGCACCCGGAAGGAGTTGATGCCCAGCCGACTGACCCCTCCGGTCACGGCGAGGCATATCAGTTCATCGGGTCCGCAGCAGCCGGCATCGATGGTTCCTTTCAGTATCTGATACCGAAAACATATCGGCAGTTTTCGGTTATCACAATTCTCACCAGCGACCCCGAGGGGAACAGCTCGGAATTCAGCAACAACATTATATTGATTCCGTCACCGCTGGTAGTGATTGCTTATTCGCCGGTGAACCTGAGAATTACTGACCCCAACGGCTTCTATATCGGTCGTGATGCCGCCGGCAATCTCGAACAGACCCTCTTTCCGGCGAGTTATGATGACCCGCAGAAAGACTCCGTGCTTATCCCGCGCCCTATCGGCGGCAGTTATCGGATCGAAGTCGTAGCGGAGAACGGCGCGCCTCCCGGAGCCACCTACAGCATTGGTGTCCGCATTGATGGTTCCGTTCAGTCAACGATTGCATACAATTATGACGTTCCTACCACCGGTGTCGTCGATACGGCAACATATCGAGTGGAAGAGGAGTGGCATTATATGAATGGCGACGCCAACGGAAGCGGTGTCATCAATATTCTGGATGCCACCTACATAATAAGTTACCTCTTTAAGGGTGGCCCCGAACCATACCCCAGGGAATCGGCCGATGCCCAGTGCAATGGGATTGTCAATATTCTCGACGCCACCTTTATTATACAGTACCTCTTCAAAGGGGGCGTGACGCCCTGTCGCATTGAGTAAGAGAGCCTCAGACTCGGGAGATTCTTTAGCGGCGATAAAATGGAATTGCCCGGTTTAGAGACTGGTTCGTAACTGATTCTAATGGTTCGGAATCCTTTCGCGGTCGAATAATGTTCAGCTGAGAAAATTCCTTTATTGCTTTTGCCGCATTTTCAGATAGGGGAACAATTCTCCGGGGTCAGCTGTTTTTCAGACTATAATGGATAAAGTAAGTCCAATTATCATTCGGAGGTATAAATTGAAATTACGTCCCGTATATTCTATGTTGCTGCTGCTCCTTTTTCTGGCAGGCGGCAACTCATCGTTGGCGTCAGACAAAGCGGAGGAAAAGAATATGAAGCAGACCGAAAAAGCCAAAACCGCGGCAATTGATTATTTTCATCTGCCGCTTAAGACTATTGCTGGCAACGATACTACCCTCGAAAGTTTCAAGGGTAAGGTAGTTTTGCTGGTCAATGTGGCGAGCAAATGCGGAAATACCAAGCAGTATGCCGCTCTGGAAGAGCTGTATCGCAAGTACAAGGATAGAGGCTTTGTGGTGGTGGGATTCCCGGCTAATGATTTCGGCGGACAGGAACCGGGTACCGACCAGGAGATACTCAATTTCTGCCAGAGCAAATTTGATGTTACCTTTCCGATGATGTCCAAAATCAGCGTCAAAGGAGAGGACAAACATCCTTTATATGCCTACCTGACTCAGGAATCGCCTTTCGCGGGCGAAATCGAATGGAATTTCACCAAGTTTATTCTCGACCGGACAGGGAAACCGGCGGCGCGCTTCACTCCCAAAACTGTTCCTGACAGCGATGAAGTTATCGCTACCGTGGAGCGTCTTCTCAGCGCCAAATAAATATGTCTGATAATCTCCCGCTGAGAGAGAGGCGGTGTATCCCCTGCCGGGGTGATATTCCGCCTCTTTCATCTGAAGAAATCGCCTCTTTGGCTTCCCAAGTCAGCAATTGGCAGATAGATTCAGACTGCGCGGCCGGCAAGAATTCTCTCTGTCTTCGCCGAGAACTAAGATTCAAGAATTTTCGTGAGGCGATGGCGTTCCTGAGAGAACTGGAAGAAATCGCCGAAGCGGAAGGGCATCACCCGGATTTCTGCGTTCATTATAACCGGGTCCGCTTTATGCTTTGGACACATGCCATCGCAGGCCTGCACGAAAACGATTTCATTCTGGCGGCAAAGATTGATCAACTTTACAAGCGGTACTACCCGATTTAGCGGCAGGCAATTACAACTTGAAAGACAACAAAAAAGCCGGGATTTTCCCCGGCTCTCTCGTTCGATATTAAATCGTCACTTCGTTTTCTTGTTTAGTTCCAGATGGATTTCGATAGTAATATCATCGCCCGCTACCAGCCCACCGGTCTCGGTCAGTTTGCTCCATTTTAAGCCATACTCCTGCCGATTGATAGTAATGGGGGTGACATCGACACCCATCTTGGCGCTCCCGTCGCTTCCAGTAATGATGCCGAGGATTTGGAAGGGAAGTTCTATTTCCTTAGTCACCCCCCGCATGGTAAATTTCCCTTTAGCCAGATACCCATTGTCGGTTTTGGTAATGCTTTCACTGACAAAGGTTATTTCCGGGAAATTAGCGGCATCAAAGAAATCGGCGCTGCGCAGATGGTCATCGCGGCGAGTATTATAAGTATTAATACTGGCGGTTTTAATGGTTACATTTACCGATGACTTGGATAAGTCGGTCGAATCAAAAACAATCGTTCCGGAAAAGTCGGTAAAATTACCTTTCACAGTCGCAATGACCATATGCCTGACGCTGAATCCGATATAGGAATGCGCCTGGTCGATTTCGTAGGTATCGGCGGCAAACGCCATTCCGGCCAGAAGCGTCGCCAGAATCGTCATGAGTGTCAATCTTTTGCTCATACTTGTTCTCCTCTAAAGAGTATCTCTTTGTTCAATTTCAAAGGGAAAGAGTCTTATGGCTGCCGTCACAAAAAGGGGGATTGGCCGTCTGTTTGCAGCGGCAGAAGGTTCTTCTCTGTTTACTTTCTATTATAAACTCCAGCGGCATAAAATCGGTACCATTCTTGTGAGAACCGTCACAAAAAGGCTGATTCTGTGACCGGCCGCACCGGCACCAGAAGTATCTGCCGGGCTCCAGTTCCAGCGCGATGGCGCTGCGCGCCGCCATAACCGGTCGGTTCATGGCATTCCCTCCAATAAATATTGGTCGATTTAACCCTAAATCCAGGTTTATTGATTAAACCACAATTCTGCATCTCAGGTTCCGGAGAATATTCCGTCACCGAAGGAAGAATTATTTATTGCCGCGGTTTAATCCTGAAAATGGAATATGAAATCGATTACACGTAGCTCAGCCCGGTATATGTTGAAGAATCTCTATTCAGGTGAAATCAGGAAATTTATGCCGTCAACATAGTCGCCCCCTTCTATGGTTTGAATCTGAAAGGGGATTTCCGACGGCTCCGCTTTGTATCCGAAAGTACTCAGCTGCTCGGGGTCGATGAAGGCGCGGTACATTCCCGGGACCAGCCCCTGGTAATAATATTCGCCGTTGTTGAAGGTAATGATATCATATCTTTTGCCGGTGCTGATATTTTCAATCAGAATTCTTATCCCCCCAACACCGATACTGCCGTCCGGGATAAGCCGGTCGACCGTGCCGGTCACTTCGCCCGCCGTCACCACCGGCACATAAATTGTGGTCACCACATTCGGATTGACATTGATGCGGAAATTTTCATGAGCCGGACGAAGCTGCGGGTCATCAAGGCTCACTGGGTCAATCTGCACCAGATACTCTTCATATGGCCTCAGATTATCAAAGTGATACAACTGCTCCTCGCCCTGTTTTCGACCTGCGGCACCTCCCACTTTGGCTCTTAAATCGGTCAGAATTCTCTCGTCGCTGTCATATTTTGAGTTGTAATTGGCGTCATGATATGGAACCACCACGGCCGTTCCAAATCCCAGCCCATTGCGGCGGTCAAATCGAAAAGAACCGGCGCTTTGGTCAAATCGAACCGAGCCTCGTTGCATTTGACTGAATGATTCGCTGCCGGCCGCCGAGTAATACTTCGAGGTGAAATCAGCGGCGCCGGCAAAGAAATTGAAGGTGAACATGATGCTGTTGCTGCGGGAAATCATATTCCGCTCCAATGTCATAGCCAGCTGCCCCCGCTTGAATATCCTCTTGTTGAGGTATAGCCCGATTGACGATAGCCGCTTCTCGGTATGGCTGTAATGGAATCGCACCTGCGGTTTTATCCAGCGCAGAAGCGATGATGAGAGAAAAACCTGGCTAATCAACTCCCGGTCGTCGCGTCCGTTGCTTCGCGATTTCTTGAAATTGCCCAGATAGTTGATGTGAAATTTGTAAACGGAGCCGCTCAACCCGTAATTCATGTTCATATTTTCATAGTTGGGAAAACGGCTATATCCAAAGTGGTACCGCAAGCCGATTCTGCGGGCGCCGATTTTAACCGGCAGGGTAAGGGAGGCGGTGGTATTATCGCGCTGACGAATGCGGTTGCGCAGCGGATTCTCATAATATCTGGTGTAGCCGCCGGTAATGCCTATCATGGAAGAGTGCGTGTAACCGAGTGAAAAGCGGGCGGCGTTGTCGGGCGAAAAAACTCCATTGAGATACAGATTCCCCAGCGGCTGGAAAGTCATTTCCCCGACATAAGCGTTATCGGAAACCGCTTCATTACCGAGGGGCGCTTCGCCCCCGATTCCGGCAGTCAGGCTGTGCAGAATTCCGTAATATGCCATCCCCTGAAAATATTTCTGTCCCTCGGTCTGGTCTTCGGTCGCTCCCGCCGCCAGGGTGTACTCAATTTCACCCCGCGGCACCAGATTGAACGGGACATTTATATATTTCTCTTCGGTCCGAATCTCACCGCCGGGACCATACATCTTCAGCATCACGCGCGAGGAACCATAGAGGATATCGGTCATAAATCGGTACTCGCCGTTCTGGTCGGTGTAGCAGAAATCGGTCAGAACATTATTGACATAAAGTTCCACTTCCCATCCTTCACCCAGATACCCTTCCAGGTTCAATGACTGGAAAAACTTGCGGGGAGTTTGCGGTCGGTTGCTGATACTGACCCCTTCCAGGCTGCGTGCCAGGTACCCCACCGTATTAATATTTCCCGCCTCTCCCTGCGTCAGATACTTATTATTACTGAAATAATAGTGCCAGCGGTAGCGCAGTTGATTGGGGTCAAAACCGGTGCGGTTGTCACCGGCCATATTGACGGCGACATCTCCTCCGAGAAGCATACCTCCCACGTTGAGATTGCCATAATGTCCGCCCCCGCCAAGCGGTGTCGATACCAGTGTCCAATCGGCTACTCCGCCCCGGAGATTCTCCCGACGCGGCGGAAGTTCCACTATATCCTTCCTGGTTTGCGCCGACTTTTTCAACTCTTCCTGGGCGCGACGTCGCAGCAGCTTTTGATAGGCCGGAAATTCCCGGTCAAGCGGCATGAAAACGCTCAGCGCCGAAAAATTGAAGGTCAGCCGCAGACCAAAGATCTCTTTTATCTTCTCAATATCCAGAAAGAATTCCGTGGGGGAGACTACAAAATCGGAAATCGCTAGGGGAAATTCTGTCCCTGAAAATTTCGCCTTTAACTCCGTCATGTCCAGTTCATACTTTCTGCCGCTGCCGAAGTACTCGCCGACAATTTTCCCTTTTTCAAAGTCGGCTTTGATATTGATATTCAATGTCGAGAAGATTTCCACCAATGGCAGGTAGATGCGGTTGTCTCCATAATGGGCAATAATATCTTTTTGAACGAATTTGGGTATTTCGAAACGGACCACGATTTCTTCGGTAGCCGCCGGCTCTGCCGCCTTCGCCTGAAGGCTAAGCAGGAAGAACACCGCCAGCAACGCCGTTACTGCCGCAAAGCCTGCAGCCTTTTGACTCATCTTCGATATGTCGGCATCAAGTCCGGGCATTTTTTCGCCTACTGATTGACCGCCAGGGAACGCTCCAGAGAATTGCCGGGAATCAAGTCCTGGTCGGATATATCGGTCCGTCCCGAGGTGCTGACTGCCAGTTCCACCCGCAGCGGCTTTCCGGCATGGTTCTCTTTTAGAGGAAGAGTTACTTTTCTGGTGAGAGAATAATAAACCGCCAAATCAAGCTTGTCCTCCGCAATAAGATTACCGTCGTTGTCCATCAGACGGCAGCGCAGGACCCCGACATATGACACATTCCCTTTGTTCTCAAAGCTGGCGGTTACCACCACCTCCTCGTCGGTGCGACGGGCTTCGGCGTTGACCAGTTCCAGTTTCGAGACCAGATTGCCGGTGCGGTACTTGAGCATAATCGCCGTCTGTGTTATCATATTCAGTTTGGTGGTTATTTTGTCCTGACTTGATGGCACCGGCAGATTCATTTCACCTTCCTGGGCTTTGACTACTATCCGCGCCCAATATTCGCCATCCGGAAGATTCCCCGGCGGATTGGCGCGAAAGCGAACCACCTGCGAGGAATTGGCGCCCAGAATCATCTTCGATGGAAACGGTTTAACCCAGTCTTTTGCCGAATGCGGGTCAGTGACGCCGCTGTCCTTCAGGATGACCTGGATATTGCCGGCGCTGTCGGAGGTGGGAAGTCCCCAACTGATATAAATCGAGACTTCTTTGGGCTTGTCGGTCGGATTCTGAATGGTCATTCTTCCGGTCTTGTCTTTATCCGATAAAAAGACCACCGTGGGAGCGACCAGAACGCTGGCGAGACTTTCCGCTCCAATGAGCAGAGAAATCATGATAGTGAATAAAAGTGCGGGGTGAACTAACGAAAAGCGAGAAGAGAACTTCGAAGCACTATCCATAGTAACCTCATCCTATTATTATTTGATTCCGGAGATAAGCCGTGCAGCTTACCTCCGGATTATTTTTAGTCAAAATCAGGGCATTTTTATGCCAATTGTCAACTTCCGGTATAAGCCACTGTCAGAATTATATCGGCGCTGTAAGCCGATGCTCTCTGGTCGGCCGTCGGATAAACTGTGCCACCGAGATAGATTCTCAAACTGGCGTTTCCAATTCCGAAATCGGGCAGGTTATGCGGGTCCTGGTTGACCTGGGCGCCGCCGCCGGGAGCGCTGGGAGTGCCGGCCGCGGAACTATCGAGAGCGGCATCGGTTGTCCCAAACGAAATTACCATCCGGTCCTGACCGGTCGAATTCCAGAGGTAGTCCGGCAGCTGTAGATGCATCGACACTTCCTGACCCTCGGCTCCGGTTACCGTGAAGACACCGGCGCTGTCATCGTCAGTCCGCGGCTGCGCTTTCGGGACACCCTGAAGCACGTTGCCAAAATCCAAATCCTGTGTTGCCGTCACGGTCAATACGGCCAGAACGTTCGCCGTCGCCTGACCGGAGGTGACATCCTGCGCCGTCGCCAGCCCCGCCGATAAGACCACTATCAGGGCCGCTGCGCCTGTGATTAGTAAACTCTTTCTCATCTTAGACCTCACTGTATGCGTTAAGTGTAATCTTACTCCCAAATTCGTCAGACAATCAGCTTCCGGTATAAGCGACTGTCAAAACTATATCAGCGCTGTAAGCCGATGCCCTCTGGTCGGCGGTAGGGAAGACCGTGCCGCCCAGATAAATCCGCAGCCCGGCATTGCCAATCCCGAAATCGGGAAGGTTATGCGGGTCGAGGTTTATTTGAGCGCCGCCGCCCGGTGTGCCGGGCGTTCCCGCCGCGGAACTGTCAATCGCCGCATCGGCAGTGCTGAAGGCTATCACCATCCGATCCTGACCTGTGCTGTTCCAGAGATAATCAGGCAACTGGAGATGCATCGAAACTTCCCGTCCCTCCGCGCCGGTGATGGTAAAAATCCCTGAACTGTCATCATCGTTGCGCGGCTGGCTTTTCGGCACCCCCTGCAGGACATTGCCAAAGTCCAGGTCCTGTGTTGCCGTAACCGTCAGTATCGTCAGCACATTGGCGGTGGCTTGACCGACCGCCACATCCTGACCGCTGGCAAGCAACGGCAGCAAAAGCGCCATCAAAAGAATCGGGATGAAAGTGACCGTGCGGTAAAATTTCATCCTTGAAATGAACTGCATAGACAACTCCCTTCTATAACTATCTTAGAAGAATCTGTCCAAATTGTTTACATATCTATTCAGACTTATAATCGACATTCCATTGGATTACTTGACCGTAACTGCGAAAAATTTGGACAAAAAAATCGGGGATACTATACTGATTAAAAAGAGAAGCAGTCGTGACCTGGAGGCTAAAGAGCCATTAATGAAACCTGGGAAGCCTGCCTATCTGATTGATATACAAAATATTATCGCTAATTTCCGGTGTAGGCAACGGTCAGGACGATAAGCGCCGAATAGCTGCCTTGACGTTGATTCAGGCGGGGGACCACTGTCCCCCCCAGCCAGAGGGTGAGTCCATTGGAGCCAAGCCGATAGGTAATGGTATGCCAGGGGTCAAGATTGTCCGCCCCGGGAGCGGTCTGATCCGGCGCCGCGCTCGAATCCAGAGCACAATCGTTGTCTCTGAATATTAACTGCATATTATACCCCCCGAAATTCATATATGTCGGTAGGGTGAAATCGATGCTGACCTCCGAGCCGGCCGTTCCGCTGACCAAAAATTCGGCCGCTGACCCGGGCGTAGTCTTCGCGACCGACTTTGGGATACCGGGGAAAACATCACCAAAGGAGAGGTCATTATTTACGGTAATACTCTGTCCCCTGGGTGCAGAGAATGTAAATCCCCAGACCAGAAATAGAGAGAGCAAGACCCTTTGCGAAATGCCAAATCGCCGGCGCATATAAAAAACCTATCGCACCGGAGAATAAAAGTCAATTTATAAATCCACATGTCGAGCCGCTAAATTATAATCAGAAGAATATCCGTTTCCCCTGTTGATAATTCTCTCTTCTCAATTACCGGTATAGATGGCAGTCAAAGTAACCTCAGAAGAGTAATCACCGCCGGTTTGTGTAATGGTCGGATGCACCGTTCCGCCAATCCATAGGTCCAATCGTCCGGTCGGACCAAGACGAAGGGTAAATGGTCCGTTTGGGTCGATGACGCCGGCCGGTGTCCCCTGCCCACCGCCGCTGCCGTCATCATACGAGGCGTCAGTACTGCTGAAGTCGACATTCATAAATCCGGTCGAATCGAGCAAGAGCGCTGGAGGGAGTTCAAAATCAAAACTGACTTCGGCAGAGTTATGCCCGATAACCTCAAAGGCGCCGGCGAAGCCGATGGAGGCTTTATCTACCGACTTATCAACTCCAGGGACAACCGTCTCGAATCGCAAATCATTCAGTCCGGTAATTCTGATAGCGGGTAGCACTGTTGCTGTGGCATGAATTACCCCCCGCTCCTGACCGTTCGCCGGTACTGAAAATAATATTGCCGCCAGAAAGACAAAATTGACTGCTTTAATGAATGTCCATCGCGACATCATTTCCTCCTTGATATTGGCTTGGTTCCTCTGCATCTGAATTTATGGCAATCCTGATGCCGTCCGCCCCAAGTTGATATAATTCTATGCTATTAATAGTCTTAGGTGAATAAGGGGGATGTTGAATCAGTATTCTTGAGTGATGCGGAAGGGGAGATTCCCCATACGAACAATGCCAACTTCTCTGGCTGTATAAAGTTACGCGCCATCACAAAAAAATACCTCCGTTCTGCCGGTCGGAAATCAGCCATTTAGATTCGAAAATGAAGTGATTAATTGCTGCGGTTTAAGGACTTCATTTCAGATGAAGCAATAGAATTATCGAGTCTGACGCTAAAGTAGTGGGGGGAAAATCCGATACTCCGGTTAAAGTAGCCTGTTCAATTTTTGGACAGAGAAATCTGTAATTGGAATTTTATGTCATTGACGCGACATACTGATTTGCTCAAGAAGATTTTCTCTTCTCTTATTTTTCTTCTGTTAGTACTAATATCCGGCCTGAGCGCTCAGACACTGGTCTGGGGTATTCCGCACGGAGGCATATATAATGAGGGCGGGTACGCCGCCGTGCAGTCTGATGACGGCTCTTACCTGGTCATAGGAAGCACCTACTCTTTTGGAGCCGGTGAGTTCGATATCTATCTTCTCAAGATTGGCGCCGCCGGCGACACTATCTGGACTCGAACATTCGGGGGTGCGCTGACCGAATATGGTTATGATATCCATTCAACGTATGACGGTGGATTCATTCTGGTCGGCTCCACCAAATCTTTTGGCGGCGGCAAAAAAGATATTTACCTGATAAAGACCGATTCATCCGGGAATCTTCTCTGGCAGCGGACATACGGCGGCGTTGAGGACGACGAAGGCTGGTCGGTTCGTCAGACTTCAGACCGCGGTTTCATTATCTGTGGCAACAGCAGCTCTACCGGCGCCGGATACTCTGACCTCTTCTTGATAAAGACAGACTCTCTTGGTCAAACGTTCTGGAGCAAAACCTTTGGCGGCCCCGGCGGAGAATCTGGCGCGGCCGTGCGAGAACTTGTCGGTGGCGGATATGTCGCGGTCGGTTCCACCGGTTCATTCGGCACCGGGTATAGCAGTGTCTATCTGGTCCGAACCGACGCTAATGGTGATTCCCTCTGGGCAAAAGATTATGGAGGGTCTGCGGCCGATTTTGGAAGCGCCATCGAGGTCGCACCGGATGGCAGTTTTCTTATTGCCGGCGCCACCGCCTCGTTCGGCGCCGGTTACTCCGATTTTTACCTGCTGAAGGTCGATGCCGCCGGAACTAAACTCTGGGAAAAAACTTTTGGAGGAAGTAAGGATGACCGCGCTTACTCTATCTTTGCCACCCGCGACGGCAGCTATATTCTGACCGGCACGACTGAATCATACGGGGCAGGTATGATTGACCTCTATGCCGTTCGTGTCAATCCTGGAGGCGACCAGATCTGGGCTCGCGCTTATGGTGGTGCTAAGGCTGACTACGGCCGGATGGTCTTCCAGGACCGCTCCCGCGATTATATTCTGGTAGGGTACACCTATTCTTTTGGCTCCGGCGGTTCTGACCTTTACCTGGCAAAGATTCAGGGCGAAACCACACCGGTTGACGATAACACCCTTCCTTTGATGCCAGAGCAGTTTACTCTCTATCAGAATTATCCCAATCCTTTCAACCAGACAACAAGGGTAGAATTCGCTGTGCCCAGAAAGACTGCCGTCGAAATCGGAATCTTTAATCTTTTGGGTCAGATGGTTCGCGGCTGGACGGTCGGGATGGTGCCGGCCGGACGGCAGAGCATAATCTGGGACGGCTGTGACAGCAACGGCAGGGAAGTGGCATCCGGCATTTATTTCTTCCGGTTGCGCAGCGAGCAATTCCACTCCGCCATAAAAATTGTGCTTCTTAGATAATAATCTGACAGTCCATCGGGGCGCTCATTAAACCAGGGTAATCGGTATCCTGTCATCAATCC
>JBFMEF010000142.1 GCA_040753495.1 Candidatus Zixiibacteriota bacterium | reverse complement strand
TTGATTCAAAGAAGGCATTTATGGTCGGAGATAACGGAACTATTCTTTATACCGATGATTCCGGCAAGAATTGGGTGCCGGAACTGAGCGGGGTATCAGGCGAACTGAACCGGATAGTGAGAGTCGGTGGAAGGATATTTGCCTGCGGCCAAAAGGGAGCGCTGGTCTATAGCGAGCTTGCGTTCGGACGGTAGTACTGTTCCCAAAGTGCGAACTCCTCAGGCAAGCGGCGGTTCTTGAATATTCATCGGTTCCGAAATCCCGGATAAGAGTCCGAAAGTTTGTACTTGACTTCGGCTCAAGTAACCGCAAATTTTGAGTGAATGAAAATCGAGTTTGAATACAATCTTTCCGATATTCTTCTGATACCCGGTCGGGCGCTTAAAGCCAAGAAGATTATAGTTGCCTCATTTTTCATTCTGAGCGCGCTTGTTCTGTATGATATTTTCACTTATCTGGCGGTACTGCTTGATGGGGGAAGTCTTTCGGCATTTTTCGCGCGGTACGGTCTGGTTCCACTGGGCGCCCTCTGGTTTGCCGGAACGGCGGCGAAGATTATCCACTTAATGGGAATCCTTCTGGGAATCTGGATTCTTATGACCGGGATGGTGGGGGTCTCGATTTTTGATTTCGAAATGATGCGGGGGAATCCCTTTTTCACTTCCCTGGCGGCGATAAGATTTGCCTTGAGTCGATTCGGACAGATTTTTGTTTCTCATCTGGCGATTGTCATATTCCTGGGGTTCATTCTTCTCTTAGGCGTTCTTTTCGGGTTTCTGACACGAATACCGTATTTAGGGGATTGGATGTATGCCCTGTTTTTGGTTTTTCCGAATTTCATTATAGCGATATTTTCCGTTTTGATAATTTTTGTACTCTCTCTTTCCGTTCTGATAATGCCGGCGACAGTTGCCGCCGACCGGCATGGGGAGGCGTTTAATTCCATACTGGAAATCTTCACGGTCATAACGCGCCAGCCGTTTCTCTGGCTGGCTATCACAGCATACTCGCTGGCTGCGGCAAAAATCTGCGGATTTATCTTCGCCTATTTCTCGTACCGCGCCCTGCAGTTTCTGCAATTCATAACTCAGCTGGGAGGAGGGGAGAAGATAAACGACCTTTTTGCCTCAGGGGCGGCTCATCTCCCACTGCAAAGTCCCGCCGTCAGGCAGCTCACCACGGCATTACCGGGGCTGAAATTTGGATTTACCATAGAATTTTTGAAAGGGGTCGCCGAGCCGGGTTTAGCCGGTTATATAATGGCGCTTTCCCTATTCGGGGTTTTTGTCATAGTTGTCGCTTATATTTTCTCCATAATCGCAACAGGGCAATCTGTCTGTTACGCCTTCGTAAGAAAAGCCCGCGACGGTCATCTCTTTACCAGTGAGAAACCGCTCCAGTTTGAACCGGAGTGGGTGAATCCACCTGTTAAGGGTCCCGCCGAGGCGCGGCCGGTCGACCCCACCAAGATGTAATCTCAGATAAATATGAGTTCCTGGACCTATTTCTGGCTCTTCGCTCCCCCGGTTATTCTGGTCTCCATTGGGGTATTTTACTTTTTTTGTCAGGGCCGAAAGGACAGGCAGTGAACCCGGTTCTACTCGGTTTTGCAGGCTATCTGATTGCGATATTTGTGGTGGGATTGCTCACGGCGCGCCTGAATAAGACTATCGATGACTATCTGCTGGCGGGACGGAAACTGGGTATCTGGGTTATCACTTTCTCGGAGAGAGCCTCAGGTGAATCAGCCTGGTTGCTTCTCGGTCTTCCGGGAGTAGTTTTTGTCTCTGGCCTTTCGGAGTTATGGGTGGCGATTGGATGTACCAGCGGTATTTTATTCTCCTGGATATTCATCTCGCGCCGTCTCCGAACAGAGTCGGAATATAATTATGCCATAACAATTCCGGAGTTCTTTGAGCATAAATTCAATGACACCTCACGGTCGATTCGGACATTTGCCACCATAATCATCGTATTTTTCTTTGCCTTCTATGTATCGGCGCAATTTATCGGCGCGGGCAAAGTGCTGAATGTATCGTTCGGACTTTCCACCTTTTGGGGGATGCTCTTTGGCGCGGCGATTATACTTTTTTACACCATTATGGGAGGCTTTTTTGCGGTCGCCTGGACCGACCTCTTCCAGGGCGCCCTGATGATTGCCACTCTTGTCATTCTACCTCTTGTTGGACTGATTGAGATTGGTGGATGGGAAAAGATGGTGGGGCATCTGTCGCAATCTCATCGGGACCATCTCTCCGTGCTGGGAGGTCACACTGGAATCTTTGCCGCATTTTCGATAATTTCGGGACTGGCATGGGGGTTGGGTTATATGGGACAGCCGCATTTGCTGGTGCGGTTCATGGCGGTGAATAACCCGGAAGATTTGCGCCGGGGGACATTAATCGGGATTACCTGGTCGGTTGTCGCTTTCTGGGGGGCGATTTTTCTGGGTCTATTTGCCCTGGTCATTTTTGGCAGCGGGGAGGTATCCGATGCCGAGAAAATAATGCCGATGATGGCGACCCGGCTGGTTCCGGCATGGTTAGCAGGGATTTTGATTTCAGGGGCAATCGCGGCAATGATGTCCACCGCCGATAGCCAGTTGCTGGTGACAACCTCAGCGGTGGTCAGAGATATATATCATAATCTGATTAATAGAAAGGCGTCCGACAGGCGACTGGTTTCGCTATCCCGGGTAATTACCTTTGTGGTGGGAATATTGGCGATTATAATCGCTCTGGTTTCCCAGGAATTGGTGTTCACCATGGTCGGATTTGCCTGGTCGGGGCTGGGGGCGGCGTTCGGGCCGGCGATGCTTCTTACCCTCTGGTGGCGCAAGACGACCCGTGAGGGGGTGCTGGCGGGGATGGTGGTCGGAACGGTGACGGCTATTATCTGGCATTTTACGCCGCAATTAAGCGGTCTTGTATATGAGCTCGCGCCTTCTTATATTCTTGCCCTGATTGCTGTCTGGCTGGTGAGCCTTGTTACGGCGCCAGAGAATCATCGCGCCGGCTGATTGGTGTCTTCGCCACCGGGCGGCCGCTGCGTCAGCTCGGCTGATAATTAATTATGAGTTCAATTCAAAATTATTCCAGAGTGATTGATTTTATTTATCCGACCGGCGGAGCACCGGTCCGGTTGGATAAGTATATCGGTCAAACTTCATCGTTTGCGCTGACCCGGAGTAAAGTGCAAAGGCTTATCGAAGCTGGTATGGTTACTGTTGATGGCAAGCCGGCGGCGCATTATCAGTTATTAAGCGGCGGCGAGAAGGTTGTCATCCGGGTGCCTGAAGAGCCGCCATCTTTCTTAGTCCCGGAAGAAATCAGCCTCGACATCATTTATGAGGATGATTACCTGCTGGTTGTAAATAAACCGGCCGGAATGACGGTGCATCCGGGAGCCGGACAGAAGAGCGGCACGCTTGCTAATGCGCTTCTCAACTATGTCGGAAATCTCTCAAAATTGTCCGGAGGAGACCGGCCGGGGATTGTTCATCGGCTGGATAAAGATACCAGCGGTCTGGTTCTGGTTGCGAAGGACGACCGGACTCATCTGGCGCTGCAAAAGTTGTTTCAGGCAAGAAAAATCACGAAAAAGTACACCGCCCTACTCTGCGGTCATCTGAAAGAAACTATCGGGCAAATTGAACTTCCGATAAGCCGCTCTCGCAAAGACCGTCAGAAAATGGCGGTATCGCCGGGGAAGGGGAGACCGGCTCTGACCGAGTACCGGTTGACCAAACGGTACCGTCTCTATGACCTCCTCGATATCCGGATTCATACCGGCAGAACTCACCAGATAAGAGTGCACTTTTCTCATCTGGGGCATCCGGTATTCGGTGACCCCGATTATGGCGGGCGCAACAAGTGGCACAAGTCGATTTTCAGCGGAGACCGTCAGGTAGCAGCGCAGGCGCTGGCGATGATGCCGCGGCAGGCGCTTCATGCCCGCCTGTTGGAATTCATTCACCCGGTCTCCGACACCCCGCTCACCTTTGAATGTCCGCTCCCGGACGATTTCAAAAGACTTCTGGACTTCCTTAACGCTGATTTGTAAGAGGGTTTCTGCCGGGGGCGAAATGGAAAGGCGCTTCTGTCAAGCGACAGAAGCGCCTTGAGAATAGGGCTTCATTGAGACTTATTCCAGCACCGGGTCGGTCAGCTCAATAATGGTCACTGCGCCAAATTCATCGAGAGTCTTCTCGAATGCCTCCGGTTTGCCGACAACCAGATAAGTCAGGCTGTCGGACTGAAGATATTTCTGGGCGACCATCTTCATCTGTTCCAGATTTACCTTGCGGTAATTATCCAGATAGGTCTTGAAATAATCCGCCGGATATCCATCAAACTCGAGATTCATCAGGCTTTGGACGATTTTCGCCGGGTTATCGAAAGTGAAAACGAAACGGTTGATGACGGCGTCCCGGGCTTCTTTCAATTCCTGCTCAGTAACTCCCTCGTTCCTGATTTTCTCAATTTCTTCGGCAATGATTTTGGTCGCTTTGTAAGCAGTGGAACTCTTGGTCTGGCAGTAGGCGTAGAAGGTGCCGTAATCGCGCGAGTTGGTCGAGAAACTGGAGCCGGTGGAATATGCCAGGCCCTCATCGGAGCGGACCCGCGAAGTCAGCCGGGAAGTAAAGGAGCCGCCGCCGAGGATATAATTAAGGAGGTCAATGGCATATTTATCCGGGTTACCCCGTTTGACGCCCAGTTGCCCGATCCGAATATTCGCCTGGTTAATATCCTTCTTGACCAGATAGACGCCCGGTTTATAACCGAATTCAACCGGCGGATACGGCGGAATCGGGAACTCCGATTTTTTCCAGTCGCCGAAATATTTCTCGAATTTCTTGATTATGTCGGCCTTCTTGAAATCACCGGAAACAGCTATCATCATGTTGTTGGGTGCAAAGAAGCGACGGTGATAATCACGCATGTCATCGGGGGTGATTGTCTTGACCGATGCCCACTCCAGGATACGCCCAAAGGGATGGTCGCCATAGATAGTACGGCTGAAATACCGCTCCGTAATGGCTCCGGGCTGGTCGTTGCGTCTCTTGATGCTGTTCTTGATATCGACCTTGGCAAGGTCAAGTTTCTCCTGCGGGAAAGCCGGATTTCGCAGAAGGTCGGCAAAGAGTTTCAACCCCATTTCGAGGTCTTTGGAGAGGACATTCAGTTGAGCGCCTCCTTCCTCGCTGCGAACCCAGGTTTCCAGCGTCCCACCGATGTACTCCATGAGAATACTCAGCGAATCGCCGCTGATAGTCTGGCTGCCTCCCGTCCGCATCACCGTTCCCACCAGTCCCGATAAACCGTTTTTTTCGGGCGGGTCGAAGATTGAGCCGCAACGGATTAAGCCGTAAACATTGACGATGGGCAGGCGATGGTCTTCATACAGGTAAAGAATCATGCCGTTTTTCAATTCTACCCGGTCAACCTCGACACCGACTTCCGGAAGGTTTAATTCAAATTGCTCATACTTGAATCCCTCGATTATTCGGGAGCCGGGGGATTTCAAAGCCGCCGTCTGCGCCAAAGCGGTCGTCGCCAGCAACGCCATTATCGCCATCAAATAGAATATTTTTTTCATTGTTGCTTCTCCTGTCTCAGTAAGACGGCAGTGCCGCGCTGGGCGCCGCTTCCGATTTGGTCTTAACGATGTACACCACGGTGCGATTCGATTTGGTCAGGTACTTACTGACAACCCGCATCACATCGTCGGCTGTGACCATCTTAATCTGTTCCTGCAATTTGATGAAGTGCGACCAGTCGCCGGTAACAACCTCGCTGCCGGAAATGCGAAAAGCAATGCCGAGGTTCGATTCCAGTGAGCGGGTGAATGAGGCGTCAATCTGATTGCGCACTTTCTGTAGTTCCCATTCTGAAAGCGGTTCGGTCTTCAATTTTTCGATTTCGGCGTAGACGGCCTCTTCCAGGTCCTGAAAACTGTGCTCGCCATAAGGGGTGATGGAGCAATAGAAGGCGCTGGGCAGACGGGACGAGTTGTCCACCGAGGCGGAAACATTGCCGAGCTTTTTCTCGCGAATATTTTTGTAGAAGCGGCTGGTTCGACCCGACGACAGGACATTAGCCGCCACCGACAGAGCCGGCAGGTCGGGGTGACCGACCTCGGGCGTCCGCCAGGCGACAATCCCAATAGGATTGGCGTCGAATTCAATTTCCACACGCCGCTCCCCTTTTTGCGCGGCATCACGGGTCCGCACCGGCGGAGGAGTCGGCTGCGCCGGAATCTTGCCGAAATATTTCTCGCAAACCCGGAAGACCTCTTCAGCATCAACATCTCCGACAATCGCCGCCACGGCATTGGATGGGGCATAGTGCGACTTGAAATACTCTTCGACTTCTTCCCGCATGACCATCTCCAGGTCGCTCATCCAGCCGATAACAGGCCAGGCATAGGGTGACGCCCAAAACATGGTTGCTCCCAGCGCTTCATAGACTATTCCCCACGGTTCATTCTCGGTGCGCAGACGGCGCTCCTCCATGACGACATCGCGCTCGGAATAGAATTCGCGCAGAACCAGATTATCAAGTCGGTCGGCTTCCATAAACGCCCAGAGTTCCAGACGATTTTTGGGCAGGGAGACAAAATACTGGGTGCCGTCATTTCCCGTCGATGCGTTCAACGTGGTGCCGCCGTTCTGCAGATAGGTGCTCCAGAGTTCATCTTTTATGACATATTTCTTCTGCTCGCTCTGAAGCGCCGCCATTTCTTCCTTGATTGCCTTATAGCGGGCGGAATCAGCCTGATAGAGGGGACTATTCAGCTTCACCTGCTCGGCATGAAGAAGCGCCGCCAGGGAATCGATTTTCCGCATGATGGGGACCTCCGCTTCAAAATCAGCGGTTCCGAAAATCTTGCTTCCTTTGAACAACATATGCTCCAAAAGATGCGATATACCGGTTATGCCGGGGCGTTCGTCGACAGAGCCGGTATTGAATTTTATAATAGTCGAGAAAACCGGCGCCGAATGATTTTCCACCACCAGGATTCTCATTCCATTGGATAAGGTTTTCTCTTTTACGTCCAGCTTCAATGCGCCGGTCTGTCCCATGGCGCCGGCGGCCAGGAAGATGCCCAGCGCCAATAAAGTCAGGATTTTACTCACCGGGGTTGCTCCTCTCATATTGGTTTGATTATAAATATCCATCTAAATAATACGGCGAAACTATATCAGTTTGCTCTATATGTCAATACCGCGGTGGCACTTTTGGATTTGCACTCGAAACAAATTCGTTGAGCGATTTCAAAATCAGTCAGAATCACCGGCGGAAAGGAATCTTGACTTTTATGACCGAATTTTGTATAAAAAGCCTCTAACCTAAAGTGCTAAGTATAGAAAATATCACAGGTTAAATAATATGAGAACGGAACATGTCGGCAATGGTTCCAGAGGCAGGCTTAAAATTCCGACGAGAATCTTTTTTTTAGTTTCGCTTATTGCAATCCTGGCAATCGCCGCTCAAGCGCAGGAGGGGTCTCTCAGCTCGGTGGTTGACCCGGATGAATATATTGTCGGACCCGGAGACAGATTTCGTGTCGATTTCTGGGATGGCACCTCGCCGACTATTGAGGTGACAGTATCGCCGGAGGGGTTTCTACTTCTGACCGGCATCGGGCGCGCCGATGTTGGCAATCTAATCTTGAGTGAAGCCCGCGCACGTCTCCGAGAATTGATAAGCAAGTATTACCCCGATGTTGCCTATTCGATTACCCTCGTAGGTATCAGGTCGATAAAGGTTCTTGTCTCAGGGGCGGTAAAAGCGCCCGGAATGTACGAATTTATCGGAACTCAAAGAGTTTCCGAGGCGCTGGAAAAAGCGGGCGGCATTCTGGAAGGCGGCTCTATCAGAAATATCACTCTCAACGGCGGTGTACGGGAGTATCTGGTTGACTTACTCCGCTACGAACGGGTAGGAGATATGAATGCCAATCCCTACCTCTTTTCCGGTTACCGCATTTTCGTGCCGCAGATAATGGATTCCTCCGCTTTCATACACATTTCCGGTGAAGTCGTAAAAGCGGGAGGTTTTGAGTATCGCCAGGGTGATAACCTGGGAGGATTGCTGGAAATTGCGCACGGCGTGACCGGACAGCAGAATGATTCTGTTTTAATTTTCCGCGGCGACCAGGAGTTGCGTCTCAATATCGCGGCGGCAGAATTTCTCTTGAAGCCGGGCGACAAGATAGTCGTGGGAAGAAAAGCGGTCGAAGATGAGGGGGGATATTTCTCGATAACCGGCGAAGTTCATTCTCCCGGACGTTATCCTTTGAAGGAGGCTATCGGTTTAGATGCCGCCCTGGTCAGAGCCGGCGGTGTCACCCCTGAGGCGGCGGTATGCTCCGGCGCCATATTCAGAAAAGGGAGCATAAGAAACGACGTCGTTTTCGCATCGCGACTGAAAGATGAAATGTATTACAATGTCCCGCCAGGCTCACATAATCTTCCGGTGGCGGTGGACCTCTGTCAATACTACCCGGAAAATCTGGGGAAGGTTGATATCGTGCCGGGTGATTCTATAGTAATTCCGACCAGGACAGAAAAAGTAGCCGTTTTGGGATATGTCGCCAATCCGGGGATGCTGACCCTGAAGGAGAGCCGGGTATCGGTAAAGGATATCATCAGGCGGGCCGGCGGCTACTCACCGGGCGCAGACCGCGGCCGGGTGGAAATTGTCCGCGCTGTTTCCGGAGCGAGAAGCCTGAATGGCTCGGCAGCTTTTGTTTATGACGGTGATGCCGTGGTGGTACCGCTTAAATCGCAGCGCAAAGGTTTCCTCGACCTGCTCAAGGATGTCGCCCTTATTGCCGGGGCTGCGGGCGTTGTCTATCTGGCTATCGACAATATGGCGGACTGAATAGTATGGATGAAAACCAGTTCAACCTCTGGCGATTGCTCGAAATCATCGCGCTGCGGATAAAGTTCATCGTAATTTTTGTTCTTACCGTTACGATTCTGTCAGCTGTGACGGCTTTTATTCTGCCGAAATATTACCGGGCGCGGGTGCTTCTGTTGCCGCCCAAGGACGAGCAATTGAAACTGGGACAGGGGGCCGGAATTCAGGATTATGTCTCAATCACATCGGGACTGGCGCTTCCGGTGCGGGCGACTCCCACCGACATCTATGCCAGAATTCTGAAGAGTCGCAGTATCGCCGACCGAGTGATTGAAGCCAATAAGCTGAAAGAGCATTACGGGATGAAGTCGGTAGTGGATGTTTTGAGCCGATTGGAAGACCGCTCCGATTTCCGGGTAACCGACGAGGGGCTTTTGGAAATATCGTTCTCCGACCGCAATCCGCAGAAGGCGGCG